>CAJBTU010000220.1 GCA_903958625.1 uncultured Ignavibacteriota bacterium
AATCTAAAACTTGATGCCAATGAAACGGGTGAATTAACGGTAACGATCACCAACAGCGGTAAAGGTACGGCGTTCGGTTTTGAGGTAAATGCTAAACTCGAGGATGCAAATGCTGTTACTCTTGCACCGTCGGCATACGTTGGAGAAATTCCTTCCGGTCATTCACGCACGGCAAAATTAACACTCCGCGCCAGCAATAATGTTGAAGATGGAAAAACGACCGCATCAATTTCCTATAACGAATCGAACGGATTCGCTTCTGCAGGCAACAAGATCACCTTTGAGACCAAAGCACTCATCCCTCCGAAACTTATTCTTGCCGATGTCGGCATAGATGATAACAGCAAAAATGGGAAGATCGAGCCGAGCGAGATAGTAAAAGTTACTGCCCGCATTCAAAACACCGGCCGCGGGAATGCGGAGAATGTAAATGCTAAAGTATCGATCGGTGAGAATGTATTCCTTGCTGCCGGCTCTCAGTCGGAATTTGCAATCGGCACTTTGGTAAGCGGTAAATATTTCGATCTAAACTTTTCCATTTATACGAATAATCGCGCAACAAGCGTTCCTGTTTCAATTACGGTGACGGAATCGTACGGCAAGTACGGAATTACCTCGCAAACGCTCCCCCTCTCATTTAACAAAACCATTGCAAGCATTGAGGAGATTACCGTTAAAGGGAAGGATGAAAAATATGGTGACATAAAAATTGCTTCCGGTCTTTCGGTTGATGTGGATATGAATATTCCCGAAACCAGAACAAAGAATCCCGATGCGGTTGCGCTGGTGATCGGCATTTCAAAATATAAAAATCCGAATGTTCCGAGTGTTGATTACGCCAAGCACGGCGCGACCATAATGAAAGAATATTTGGTGAATACTTTGGGATACAGTGAGAAGAGAATCATCTACGCTGATGATGAGAATGCAGGAAATAATGACTTCAACATAATGCTGAAAAAACTTGCCAATACAGTTAAAGCAGGCAAGTCCGACGTATTTGTGTATTACAACGGGCATGGCGCACCGGATACGAAGACAAGCGAAGCATTTTTCGTTCCTTACGACTGCGATCCGGAATATGCCAATGAATCCGGTTATCCCGTTTCGGAGTTTTACAGCCAGATCGGCAAACTACCTGCACGGAGCATAACCATTGTGCTGGATGCCTGCTTCAGCGGTTCAACGCCGAAGGGATTATTGTTTAAAGGAGTGAGTCCGGCATTGCTGAAAGTAAAAAATCCGGTTGCTGCAATGCAGAACGGGATCGTATTCAGTTCGTCCACGGAGAATCAACTCTCCAACTGGTATCCCGAAAAGAAGCACGGACTCTTCACCTATTTCTTCTTAAAAGGACTGCAGGGAGCCGCCGATGCAAATAGTGATAAGCAGATAACTGCCGATGAAATGCAAAAATATTTGAACGAGAATGTCCCTGACAAAGCGCGAGAACAAAACAGAGAGCAGACACCGCAAATGGCAGGGGATAAAGATAGAGTTGTGGTGAAATATTAAAACCGATATTAATCTTGTTCACCAAAAGTAGAACAGTTATGAG
>CAJBTU010000221.1 GCA_903958625.1 uncultured Ignavibacteriota bacterium
GACAATACGCTGGATGCATCCAAACAGTACGAATACCGTGTTATTGCAACAACAAAGAACAATCAAAGCGATCCTTCCAAAGTTATTGTTGTCCGCTATTCAGTAAAAAGTGTCGGTCTTTTCAAAACATTATCCGGTCACACCGGAACAGTATTTTCGGTTGCCCTTCAAAACAATGGATCGTTATGTGCAAGCGCCGGAGGGGACAGAACAATAAAACTCTGGTCAACAAACGACGGTCAGCCGGTGAGGTCGATCAATGCTCATACGGGTCAGGTATATAGTATCGCATTCAGTCCGGACGGAAACAGTCTTGTCAGCGGAAGTTTTGACCGCACGGTAAAGATATGGAATGTTTCCGACGGAACATTGGTCCGCACACTGAGCGGTCATACGAGCGCCGTGTATGCTGTTGCAATAAGCGGCGATGGTAAATATGTTGCAAGCGCTGGATTCGACAAAACCATCCGACTATGGAATATGAGCGATGGCTCGCTGTTGCAAACGCTTTCGGGACACGCACAAAGTATCTACGCCTTGGCATTTTCACCCGACGGCTCGTTTATTGCCAGCGGAAGCGGGGATAATACCGTAAGGATATGGAAAACATCGGACGGCAGTTTTGTAAGGGGTCTCTATGGTCATACGGGAACCGTTACCGCTCTTTCTTTCTCGGTGAACGGACAGATGATATACAGCGGCTCCATGGATCATACAATAAAGATATGGAACACGATGGATGGAACCGGAATTCGCACAATGCAGTACGGAACAAACGAAGTGAGTTCACTGGCAGTGAGTTCTGATGGAAGAATGCTGATAACGGGAAACGCGCAGGAGACTCATACGGTTTGGAGTTTGTGGGACTATTCTATCGTTCAAACAACATATGCCCATACGGATATTGTGAACGCCATCGCAATCAGTACGGATGCACAATTCATCGTAAGCGCCGGAGGTGATGCTATGGTAAAATATTGGCGCATTAAAAACGAATGGGTGCAGCAATGAAAATAATTCCATCGCTGTCCGTCTTAGTCTTATTTTTCATTTTGGTGATTGCCGTACCGCTTTCCGGACAAAATGCCGATACAACGGCAATCCGGCTGCCGTCAATACTCCAGGTGAATTCGGAACCAAAGAACGCAATGGTCTTCATAGACGGCGCATATTCCGGCGTTACCCCTTTTCAGGAAGAAATCAAACCGGGCAATCATCGCATAGTGATGAAAAAAGAATTGTTTTACGATGATTCTGTTGACATGTACATTCCCGAAGGTACAACCAAATCAAAACAATTCGACCTTAAGGCAAATTATGGAATTGCAGATATCCGTACCACACCGGAACAGGGGGCCGAGGTGTTCATCAACGATGTATTTGTTGGAATTACGCCGTTTGTAAGCCAACGGATGCCCTCCGGCCGACATTCGCTGCGGGTTGTCAAACGGATGTATAAGACGGTTACTGGCCAAATTGTTTTGGGGAAAGGGATGACGAGCACGCAAACAATAGCTTTGCCGGTCAATTTTGGAACATTGCATGTTCGGTCCCCGAAGAGCAATATCTATATTAACGGGGAGCTGACCGGGAAAGATGATTATACAACAATTCTTGAAGCAGGGAAATATCTTATTCGAGCCGAGCGATCATTTCAGTACAGCCCTGTTGAACAAGAAGCGAATATTGTGGTGAATTCTTCCCTTACATTTGAATTGAATCCTAAACCCCGTTATGGAAGTATTTCGGTCATCGTCGAACCGTACGGTGCCAATGATGCCGAGGTGATCGTGAACGACGAACAAAAAGGAAAAGCTCCGCTGGTGCTGCAATCGCTGATTGGTTCGTATGTTATTCAAGTTAATAAAGATAAATATCTTAACGTGCGGCAGGAAATTTCGGTCCGGGAGAATGAGAATACAAAAGTAAAATTTGAACTGGTCACGGTCGAGGAATCACGAAGAAACAGCATCAATTCCTGGAACCGTTCAAAATGGATCAGTACCGCGATTGGCCTGCTTGCTGCAGGCACATCAGTCTATTTTAATTATCAGGCCAACGCACAATATCATTCGTATTCCTCCGCAACAACAACGGAGAGGGCATTATTTTTCCGCGAAAAGACGAAAACAAGCAACGTATATTTTTCCGTTTCGCTTGCCGTGTTTGGAACTTCGGCGATAACGTCAATGTATTCCTGGTTTAAGGAAACCTCATTTTAATTATCGAACGTCTCTTCCGTTGAATTACAAAAAAAGGAATCAACGCTCTGTTACATTCGCGTTTCTCTTTTGCATTTTCACCAAGATCATTCCGCCGACCGCCATTCCAATCAGCCAATATCCCGAATCGATAAGAGTTAAGAGAACCGATTTTCCTTGATATGAATTATTCACATACATTACCGTGACGGCAAATCCCAGCCAGCTCCACACTGCCGCTTGTAGTGCCCCTTTAATGTCTTGCACCGTAAACGCATGATGGATGTGAGACTGGACGTAGAACGTAACAAAAAAAGCAATAATGGAACCGCCGTACATAATCGCCACATCCATTCCGCTCATACTTTTTCCCAATTCTTCGGTTACACCGGCATACATCATCCATTGAGCAGAGAATACGTTATACCATATTGCTCCAAGCAGCCACATGGCTATCGCTGCAACTCCAACCGCGACATAATTGATCTTTACATTCATAGCACCCCCATATATGATGAATAAAATTATTTTAGAACAGAGGTAAAATATCTTGCTGACGATGATAGGCAATTATTTCATCTTCTCCAACTTTTTTAGCTCCATTTGATTCAATAGAAAATGTAAAACTGCCGCATCTGCAAAGCCGCTGCCGTTGGCGGTCACAAGAAAACGGTCTCCAACAACCAGTTGAAGTTCGCACGATCTGGAATATTCCTGAACGTGTGATTTTTCTATTCCCTTAAAACCGTTGAAGACCGTTGATTTTTCATATCCATCTTCCGTTTCATTTTCATATTGCATGCCGGTGATCATTTGAAATACGGCGTTCATTCCTTCGCCCATGCCAGCATAGTCTGTGATCTCTATTTTTGCATTCAACGGTACATCGACTTCAACGGAATCCTGTTTCCCGTCATCCATTGTTTGCAACTGCTTCTCTTTTTTCATCGCGGTGAACTCCACCGAAGCGGTTGATGAGGAGATCCCCGAACTTGAGACAGTTTGCCCTGTTGGTTTTTCCCGTAAAAATCCTTCGGAAGCTTTTGCGGGAAGAATTTTTTGCAGCTCTTTGAAGTGGACCACTTTCACCGGAACCGCTGTTTGTGCGGATGCGAGCAGCGCACAACAGAGAACTAAAACGCAGTAAAGACGATGTTTCATCTAGCCTCCTTTTGAAATGTTGTGCAAACCTACCATTTCTCTGTATCACTTTCAAGCAATAATTCGCTTTCCTTTCTATCAATTTTTGCCGAAATTCTTCAATAATCAACAAACAATAACAATCAAAAAAATGGAATTGGAGCATATATGTCAATAATTACGGATGTGTGGGCACGCGAAATCCTCGATTCACGCGGAAACCCGACTGTTGAAGCAGAAGTTGAACTTGAAGATGGTACGATCGGCCGCGCAGCGGTACCGAGCGGCGCCTCCACCGGCGAACATGAAGCAGTAGAATTGCGCGACGAAGATAAGAACCGGTATGCGGGAAAAGGTGTTTTGAAAGCGGTTGAGAACGTCAACAACATCATCGCAGAGGAACTTACCGGATTCGATGCTACGGATCAGGTCGGCATCGATAAGATGATGATTGAACTGGACGGAACGGAGAATAAATCGAAACTTGGTGCGAATGCTTTGCTTGCCGTTTCTCTCGCAACGGCAAAAGCGGCCGCAAATTATTTCAATGTTCCTCTGTACCGGTATATCGGCGGAACAAATGCAAAGATCCTTCCGACACCGATGATGAATATCATCAACGGCGGCAGGCATGCGGACAACAATGTTGACTTTCAGGAATTCATGGTTGTTCCCGCAAACGCTCCGACATTTGCCGAAGCGCTGAGAATGGGGACCGAAGTATTCCATTCACTGAAAGGTGTGTTAAAGAAAAAAGGATATAACACCGCCGTTGGTGATGAAGGCGGATTTGCGCCGAGTTTGAAATCGAATGAGGAAGCGCTTGAAGTGATTATGGAAGCAATTGTGAAAGCGGGATATAAGGCTGGCGAAGATATTTTTATTGCTCTCGATCCGGCGGCGAGTGAAATGTATCAAAGCGACGGATCGTATCTGTTCTATAAATCCACGCAGGAAAAATTCTCTGCGGAACAGATGGTCGCCTATTGGAAAAAATGGGTCGATAATTATCCGATCATTTCGCTGGAAGACGGAATGGCGGAGAACGATTGGAAAGGATGGAAGCTGCTCACGGATACCATTGGCAGCAAAGTTCAGCTTGTCGGCGACGATCTGTTTGTGACCAACACCGAATTTCTCGCCAAAGGAATTGCACAAGGGGTTGCGAATTCAATTCTGGTAAAAGTGAACCAGATCGGAACGCTGACCGAAACGCTTGATGCGATTGAAATGGCGAAACGCGCTCATTATACTGCCGTTATCAGTCACCGGTCCGGCGAAACGGAAGATGCAACGATCGCCGATATCGCAGTTGCGACCAATGCCGGTCAGATTAAAACAGGCAGCGCCAGCCGTACGGACCGTATCGCAAAATACAATCAATTATTGAGGATCGAAGAGGAGTTGGACACGAATGGCATTTATGCCGGTTTAAGTGCGTTCAATGTGAAGAGATAAAATATTTTCCGTAAGTTCACGCAATGCCATACTGAGAGAAATCAAAGTGTGGCATTGTTATTTTTACCGTAACCAAGCCCGAACGGAAATTCGGAGAATGTTATTCCGAGGATAAACCCGTCCCATTCACCGACGGCAAGATAAAATCCGGGAGAAAAAGCCCCGAAGGAAATCACTCCGGGATAAATGTTCACCTGCATGTTATACAGACCCGGACCGGTGAACAAAACGGACGTCATCAACGAACTATTTCTATCCCAAAAAAATCCGACAGATCCGTCGATCTTCGGATCGATCTTGCGGAATCCCCGCGATCGCCCTTCCCGCAATTTGTTAATAACATTTCCGGCACCGAGAGTTAACGAATTCTGAGAATCATACGCATAACTTGCCCCAAAAATGGAATAGACGCCATAATACAAAAAGGGAGACCATTTCCCCGTGAACGAAATTTTTTTCCGCACATAATATTGCTGTCCGGCGTTCTGTAAATTTCCCGTCATCGGTTCGATAATCGGTTGAGGTGACCACTCATTAATAGGAAGAGTTTCGGAAAAGAAACGTTTGCCCCAATCTGTGCTGAAGATCGCCAGCCCGGCAATATTGAACATGTAAATATCGGCAACAAGATCAACGTTAATTCCCCGATAACCTTCCGCTTCAACGATCTCGTTCATTACTTGGTACGCCGTTGTTGTCAACCCGGACCAGAGATAGGGAAGCGGGACGTTGTGATATTCAAAATACTCGGCAAGTTTTGCATAATGCATCCCATTCCCGATCGTGTGACCGGCGATGTTCGGAAGAAACTCCGCATTCTTTACGCCGATCGTAAAATTGAAGATCTCCTGATGGACAAACTCATTCCATCCGAATTTCCGGATATTGCCGATTGGGTCCTTCAGATTTTTCCATACATGTGCGCCGTCCCCTTTGTAGTCCCATGTAAAAATATTCTTGCTGTGACCTCCATTCCGCGTCATATCGTATCCGCCATTCAGAAAAATATTCACCGGATCAACCTGAGATTCCGAACCGAACGTATTTTCCGGACGGAAAAAATAGAATCTCTTTTGCGTGGAATCCTGAGCAATTCCGTTACTGGGAAAAAGAAACATTGAAAGGAAAAGAATCAAGATAAAGCAGTAGAATTGAGTTATTTTCGTTCTTTTTTCCATATTCAAATCTTTGTATATTTCGGTTAATATACAAAGATTTTTTACTCAAATAAGAACAGTGCAACTACCACCCAATAACCTTTCTAACAATTATGGCACATATTAAATTCGGAACCGACGGTTGGCGCGGAGTGATGGCGGATGATTTTACATTTGCAGGCGTTCAAAAAGTTGCCCTTGCAACAGGACGCTATTTTTCAAGACATAAATTTGTCAAAAATGGCATCGTTATCGGATATGATGCACGGTTTTTATCGAAAGAATTTGCCCATTGCGCGGCTCAGGTCATTGCTTCGATGGGGGTGAAGGTATTGTTGGCCGACAAGATCTCTCCCACACAAATGGTTTCGCTCGGCGTTGTGAAGAAAAAAGCATCAGGCGGTATCGTCATTACGGCCAGCCACAATCCGGCAAAATATAACGGATTCAAGATCAAAGGGGATTTTGGCGGTCCGGCACACCCGGAAATGATCGCCGAAGTTGAAAAGGAACTGGAACCGTTGCAGGATGTCGCCGTATTGCCTCTTGAGATCAAGCCTTTCGAAGATCTTGTGAAGAGCAAAACTATTCAATACATCGATCTGACGAAAATGTATGTTGCCGACCTGCAAACGAAGATCGAATTCGATCTTATCAGATCGGTGAAGCTGAAAATCATGCACGATGCAATGCATGGCGCCGGAATGGGAATTCCGGAATTGCTGCTTCCGAAGATCGGAACGATACGCAGCGATTACAATCCGTCATTCGGTACGACGAATCCCGAACCGCTTCCGCAGAATACCGAAGAATTGAGCATGGAAGTGCGTGCGGGAAAATATCATTTCGGATTTGCCACGGATGGTGATGCCGACCGTATTGGTGCCGTTGATGAAAAAGGGAATTTTGTCGATTCGCACCGGATCTTTGCGATCCTGCTGAAATATCTGATGGAGCGGAAACATTACCGGGGTGCTGTTGCAAAATCACTTTCGGTGACGGATCTTATCACCAAGATGTGCGACCATTATAATGTCCGGTTGTATGAAACCGCCGTAGGGTTCAAACATCTCTGCCGTTTGATGACGGAAAAAGATATCATCATTGCCGGCGAGGAGAGCGGCGGTATCGCCGTAAAAGGTCATCTTCCAGAACGCGACGGGATCTTTATCGGATTTCTGCTTGCCGAGGTGATGGCGGTGCGGAGAATGAAACTGAGCCAACTGGTAAAAGAATTATTCGACGAATTCGGCGAACATCACTTCGGCCGGATTGATGCTCATTTGACCGCGGTTCAAAAAGAAAAGGTCATGAAATTCTACCAAAGCAAACCCAAGAAGGTCGGTCCGTTTTCAATTTCGAAATACGATATGACCGACGGGGTCAAATTGGTCACTAAAGACGGCTGGATTCTTGTGCGAGCTTCGGGGACCGAACCGATCATCCGTTTTTATGCTGAAGCAGACACACCCAAAAAAGTTCAGCAGATGTTAAAAGTTGCAACAAAGGTGTAATATCATGCGCACTGTGTCCGAGTGCAGCCTTGGACAACTTGCTTTTTTAAGGGTTATTGATCTTGATCGATTTCTGAGTGTACTCATTCCGAAACGGTAAAAGGAATACCCAGTATGTTTCCGCGTAATTACAACGCATACTATAATGTGATGCCAGACGGTACGGTGAAGCAGATCAATCCGTTCACCGGTACCGAAGTATGGGCTGTCCCCGGCCGGGGCAATAAACCTCTCGCCAATACTCCGCTTACTGCACCAAATCCGATACAAAGAAAAGAAAACGAAGATCACTGCAGCTTTTGCAGAACGCGATATTTCGAAGTACCGCCGGAAAAGGCGAGACTTGTGAAGGTCAACAATCGTTACGAAACGCTCTTTCACCTTTCCCCGGATCAGTACGGCAGCACGGTAGCGGAATTCCGGCGGACAGGAAATCTTTTTGAGATCGTAACGATCGATTACTGGAAAAAAAATTACGGTTACAAACTCAATGCCGACCTTACATCCTGGCGCGATTCCTATATCACTCACCCCCATGGCGCCATGCATATCAACGATATCATTCATTATAAACTTGTTCAATCGGGAAAAACGCACGACGAGATTCTGAAGAAGGAAGCATTTGATAAACTGCGGATGCTGGATGCATTCTTCGGGGGTTGTCATGAGATGATCATTGCGAAAGCGCATTATACGGACCGTGCCGAGAACGATTCGCACCTGCAATCCTCCGGTGAATTGACTATTGAAGATCATTTTCAGTATTTCAAGTTCACGATTGACGCAATGAAGAATATGCTGAGCTATAACAGATACATCCGCTACATTTCCATTTTTCAGAATTGGCTGAAACCTGCCGGCGCTTCGTTCGATCACCTCCATAAACAGATTTGCGGATTGGATGAATGGGGTGCCTCCATCAGCGAGCAGATACAATTGGTGCGTCAGGAACCGAATGTTTTCAACGAACTTGGGGTGAATCTCGCCGCACAATATAATCTTGTCTTTGCGGAGAACGATACGGCTGTTGCCTGTGTCGGCATCGGGCATCGTTTTCCGACAATCGAGATCTATTCAAAATCATATTTTGCACGGCCGCACGAACAAACAGACGATGAGATCCGCGGTGTGAGTAATCTTGTGCATGCGTGTCACGCAGCGCTCGGGTCGCAATTATCATGCAATGAAGAATGGTATTACACGCCGATCGATGCGGTCTACAAAATGCCATGGCATATATTATTAAAACTCCGCGTCAATGTTCCTGCCGGTTTTGAAGGCGGGACGAGCATCTATATCAATCCAATGACACCGGTCGATCTGCGTGACAAGATCGTTCCCAAACTGTACCAGCTGCGAAACGAGGGAAAGATAGCGAGATTATCCCTGGCCGAAGAGTGCGCAATATCGCCAAATCCCCTGAAATATTATCTTAAATGAATCTTCTTCTTATATTTCCTTTTGAACCAACATCCAACATTTTCCTTATTCCGTCATCTGACCAATGAATAATTACGCTCGAAGAATGTTCTTGCTATGGCCTGCAGTAGGGGCCTTATTGTTCTTTCAACAAGCGGATGCCCAATTTGAGAGGCTATACGAAAGCTGGCGCTGGGCGCATTTTACGACAACGTCGGGATTGCCGTCGAATATAGTGGACGATATCGTAGAGACAGATAATGGCACCGTATGGGCGTCAACGGTTTTCGGGATTGCATGGTTTGATGGATTCCGGTGGAATAAAGTTATGCAATTCAATGGTTTGCCGGAAAAACATCCGACACAAATATTTAAAGGTCTGAAAAATACTCTTTTAGTTGTGATAGACGGTAATTTGTTTATTGGGGATACAAATACGTTTGAGACAATTAAATTGAAAGAACCATTGAACGGTAATGTATCTTCGGTTAGCATTCTAGACAGCAATAGCATAGTAATCTCTACCACTAATATCCAATATCCATTTGTTGTATATCGTGACGGCAAATTCAACTACATTTCGTTATTTGCGATGGGAAGATTGTACGGTGTAAGAAACAGGGAAACATTTCTGGCAAATACGGATGGATTATTTAACCTTACAACAGGACAGGGTAAAAATATATTGGATCGATGTTTTGTTCGCACTATTGCAGGGAATAAAAAAGGCGACGTTGTCATGTCGGTAGATTCACCGAATAACATGATAGGGATTTGGGAGTGGAAAAAAGATGGTGTTCCACGATGGTCAATTAGCGATCGCTTGCTTCCAATTCGTTCGTTAGATATTTCTTCGGCCGGAAATGTGATAGCGGTTTATGAAACCGGCACTATTCGAATCAGGGAAAACCAAAAATGGAAGTCATTAATTCCAATTCCACAACAAATGTCCGGAGTGATATTCGTTAAGTACGATGCCCATGATAATCTATGGGTAGGCACTGAACAAGGCCTATACTATTTTAAGAATTCACCAAGTAAGTGGACATGGTGGCGGCACGAATTCAACGATGCGAGAAATATTGTAATGGACATAATTAAAAATAAGAACGGTGATATTTGGATTGGTAATAATGAAGGAATTGAAATACATCGAAAGAATGGATCGGCCGCGCAGATTACTCACATTAATAATCACCGGATAGGATTAGTAACAGGAATCAATGAAGATACTCAAGGTAATATGTGGATTGCTGGTGGGTCATCGTTCACGGGTTCCTATATGTGGAATGAAACAAAATGGAAACATTATGGATTCAAAGAAGGACTGGAGAGTCCCCGGGTTCATAAAATTAAAAAAGATAGAAATGGGAAATTATGGTTTTTGGGACTTGGTGCAAATGGATCCAACGATGGAGGAATGCGTAAAGATCCGGGAGCATTTTTGTATGACGGCCAACATTTTGTCCGATATACTGTTGACAGTGGATTGATCCATAACAGGGTATATTCATTTACAGAAACAGAAAATGGTTCGATGTGGTTTGGAACAAAAATAGGACTGAGCAGAAAATCGAGTAAGGGGTGGGATAATTTTGACAACACTAAAATTAAAAATTTACGCACAATATATGCAATTGATAGCGATAAACATGGTAATTTATGGTTTTCAAACTTTACCGCTCAACTTGGATATATTGACCAAAAGGATTCTGTTCACTGGATTTGGAACTGGGTCTCCGGAACGGATTATCGGCAAATAGTGTGGGATATTAAAGTTGATCATAAAGGAATTGTCTGGGTTGCAACAACCCGTGGTCTATTTAGTTTTTACAATGGTTCTTGGAGTTCATATGATTACGAATCCGATTACAAATTAAAAGAATTGAGGGTGGTTCTACCGCTAGACGATAAAATATATGTTGGCGGACATGGAATAGGAGTTGGGATACTAAATCGAAATGACATCGGATTTCCTATTAAAATCAATTTTATGGACCCCGTCGTTGAATTGGATAAAACATTATTACGATGGAATGTAGATGCGTTTTGGGGAGCAATGCCCTCTGATAATATCGAAGTAAGATATCGTCTTGATTCTGATAAATGGTCTGAATGGGGAACTCTTCGCGAGATAGTATATTCAAAATTGACGAGCGGAAGACATCTTTTTGAAATGCAAGCAAAAGACATTTATGGAAATCTAAAGGTTGAAAAAGCAACCGCCATATTTATTGTGCCCCCGCCTTTTTATAAAAATATTTTGTTTTTGATGATCGTTATTCCTCTGATTGTTACCATCATATTATTAGGTTATAAAAATATTCGAGATAGTATTCGTCATGCCCACATTGTCCAAAATCAACGCATCCGCATCGCAAACGACCTGCATGATGAGGTAGGGAGCAATCTGGGCAGTATTGCGCTTATCAGCCAGCGCGTAGGCAGAAGCAAATCGGCGACGAAAAGAATGCAGGAAGAACTGTCGATTATCTCTGACACCGCCATCCAAACAGCAGAATATTTACGGGATATTGTTTGGTATATTAATCCGCGATATGACAACATCGTTAACCTTCAGGCAAGGCTGAGAGAAATAGCAGCGCGAATGTTAATAGATACGGAGATCCATTTTCACGTGAATGATGCTGTCGGGAATGACGAGAGATTGGTCGATATTCGAAGGAATATACTTTTCATGTTCAAGGAGATATTGCACAATATCATAAAACACTCGGCGGCAACAAAAGTGGATATATATTTTGACCGCAAAGCAGATTCATTTCAATTACTGGTGCGCGATAATGGAATTGGATTTGAACAAAGTTCTGAGCATTACGGCAACGGCATACGCAGTTTGAATAAACGCGCAGAGGAGATCGGCGCTTTGCTGGAAATAAAAACCCAAACAGGCAAAGGTACCGCCATCAGCATTATATTTGCAAATAACGTAAACATATAATTGTATCGACAATAATTAAAAAGAGAACGGAATTCATTTGAAAACGCAAAATAAAATCTCTGTGTGGATCGTTGAGGATAACGAACTGTTCCAAAAAACTCTTGTCGCACTCATCAATGATCAGAAGGACATGCATTGCGATCAGACGTTTTCATCATGCGAAGAAGCGGTGGAAACACTGCAAAGCGCCCGCGTTCCGGATGTTGTACTGCACGACATTGGCTTTACGGGAATGAACGGAGCGACAAGTGTTGAAATGATGAAGAGAAAACAGCCTAAGGTGCAGATCATAATGGTGACCGTTTATGACGACGGTGAGCATATTTTTGATGCGCTCCGGGCCGGAGCAACGGGATATCTGTTGAAATCCTCATCGGAACAAATAATCGTCAATTCGATTCGGGATGTTATTGCCGGCGGTTCGCCGATGAATTCAAGTATAGCGCGGAAAGTGGTGGAATATTTTTCGAAAACTTCAAAGTCCGAACAGGAATATTGTCTGTCTTCGCGTGAAAAAGAAATTCTTGAACTGATCATCCACGGTTTCAGTAATAATATGATCGCAGAAAAAATACATATCAGCATCCATACCGTTGACGCTCATCTCAGAAACATTTACGAAAAACTGCAAGTTCACAGCCGTACCGAAGCAGCGTCAAAAGCGTTGAAAGAACACCTGCTATGAACACAACGTATTTGGAACGGCAAGAATTATTTCTTTTTTGAATACTCTGCCGCAGCCTTTACAAAATCCCTGAATAACGGGTGCGGATTCAGCGCACGTGATTTCAATTCGGGATGGAACTGCCCGCCGACAAACCAGGGATGATCCTTCAACTCTGCAATTTCCACCAGATTATTATCCGGAGATGTTCCGCTGAAGACCATGCCGTGTTCTGCAAGGACTTTCCGGAATTTATTGTTTACTTCGTAGCGGTGCCGATGACGTTCGTAGATCAGCTCTTTCTTATAGGCCGTGTAGGCTTTCGTCCCTTTTTGCAGCACGCATGGATATGCACCGAGACGCATCGTGCCCCCCATGTTTTTAATCGTCCGCTGATCGGCCATCATATCGATGACATTATATTTTGATTTTTTAAATTCTGTGCTGTTCGCGCCCTTCATTCCGCAGACGTTCCGCGCAAATTCAATAATGGCGCATTGCATTCCCAAGCAGATACCAAAGAAAGGAATCTTGTTCTCTCGCACGAATTGGATCGCCCTGATCTTTCCCTCGATACCGCGGATACCAAATCCGGGAGCAACCAGTAATCCATGTATGCCGGAAAGTATCTCCCTCACATTGTGACCGTCCAATTCTTCGGCACGGATCCATTTTACGTCGACAGCAACATCGTTCTCAGCGCCGGCATGCACGAATGCTTCGGAGATGCTTTTATAGGCATCCTTCAATTCGGTGTATTTGCCCACGAAACCTATAGTGACCCTGTCGCCCGGTTCTTTTATGCGGTGCACCAAACGGGTCCATTTGCGCAGGTCCGCCTTGTTTGCCTTGATGTTCAGTTTTTCAAGAACGATCTTATCGAGACCTTCCTTTTCAAAATGCAGCGGCAATTCGTAGATCGTTTCAACATCGCGTCCTTCTATCACCGCTTCTGTCTCTACGTTACAAAAAAGGCCGATCTTCTCCCGCACTTCGCGCGACAGCCGTTTTTCCGTACGGCAGATCAGGATGTCGGGCTGCACACCGATCTCAAGCAGAGTTTTCACACTGTGCTGTGTTGGTTTGGTCTTGATCTCTCCGGCCGATTTGATATAGGGGATCAGCGTTACATGAATGCTGAGCGCATTACGTTTTCCGATTGACAGCGTGAACTGACGGATCGCTTCGAGGAAGGGGAGCGACTCAATATCGCCTACCGTACCGCCGACTTCCGTGATGATTACATCATATTTTCCCGTTGCGCCGAGCTGACCCATCCTTTTTTTGATCTCGTCGGTGATATGAGGGATCACTTGTACGGTAGCGCCGAGATAATCACCGCGGCGCTCCTTGGTAATCACTTCATAATAGATCTGCCCCGTTGTTGCGTTGTTCATCTTTGATGTATTGACATCAAGGAACCGTTCATAGTGCCCGAGATCGAGATCTGTTTCCGCCCCGTCATCGGTCACGTAGACTTCGCCGTGCTGATACGGCGACATCGTACCCGGATCAACATTAAGATACGGATCCATTTTTTGGATCGTTACGCGCAGTCCGCGGGATTTAAGAAGCAGTCCGAGCGAAGCGGCCGCGATCCCTTTTCCGAGTGAGGAAACAACACCGCCGGTGACGAAGATATATTTTACGTGAGGATGTGCCATACAAAAAATGATTAGGTGAAAAAAATATTATCCATAGCGTTGAGATTACAGGTGATGCTTATTTTGAGCCGTTACTATTTCAATGACCCGCCGCAGATCCTCCGGCGTATCAACCGGAAGGGACTCATATTCCGTAACGGCACATTTAATTCTAAAACCGTTCTCCAGTATCCGCAATTGTTCCAGTTTTTCCGCTTCTTCCAATGCGGACGGCTTCAAACCCGTATAGTGCTGCAAAAAATCCGCACGGTAAACGTAGATGCCGAAATGTTTGTAGAATGTTGTATTGCTGAACCACTCTTCATCCTTTTTGGCATCACGGACGAACGGGACCGGCGAACGGCTGAAATATAACGCGTAATTATTCCGGTCCAGCACGACCTTTACAACATTGGCATTGAACAGATCCTGATGTGAGGAAGTCTTTTTTACCGCAGTTCCGACAACGGCCTGCGTATCGTCCATCACGAGACGAATTGTCTGATCGATCAATTGCGGGTCGATCTGCGGTTCGTCCCCCTGAATGTTCACAACGATATCTGCGGGATGATTTTTTGCAACAAGAGCTATCCTGTCGCTACCGCTCTGAATATCAGCCGGAGTCATCTGCACATTTCCGCCGAACGACCTCACGACAGAGGCTATCCGTTCATCATCCGTTGCAACAATCACAGAAGTAAGCAGTGTTGACCGTTGGGCCTGCTCATATACTCGCTGGATCATCGGTTTGCCGCAAATATCCGCCAGCGGTTTTGCCGGAAGCCTGGTCGATGCGTAACGGGACGGTATGATGCCGATAATATTCATAGTATAGTTCTTTTCCGGAGCGGAGAACAGTTCATCCTATCACTTTCGGTACTTTGAAATGCGCATCCGAAGAAGCCGGAGCATTTTTCAATGCTTCCTCCGTTGATGTTGAAGGCTTCACGGTGTCATCGCGAAAAACATTTTTCAGTTCTATGACTTGTGCAAGCGGTTCGACACCTGTTGTATCAACGGAATTCAACTGCTCCATATATTTCAAAATATCGTTGAACTGATGCGTGAACTTCTCTTTTTCCGCTTCGGAAAATTCCAGTTTCGCCAATTTTGCGATATGTTCCACATCTTTTATCGTAACGGACATTGTTATATATCTTCTTTATAATTGCGTGAAATTATTTCTTTTACCGTATTCATCAGCCGCACTTCATCCTCGCGCGAGGTGATCCCCTTCGTTTCAATTGGCGGCTCAATGATCACTTCAATGCGTGACGGACGGATATCGAACGACCCTTTCGGCAGGATCTTGAAACTTCCGTTGATCGTCACCGGAATAAGAGGCACGCCCGATTTTGCCGCAAGAGCAAATGCTCCGCGCTTGAACGGGAGTAATTTACCGTCGCGCGTACGGGTTCCCTCGGCAAACAAGAGCACCTGTCCGCCGGACCGCACATCGTTTGCCGCACGGTCAAGACTCTTCATTGCTTCCGTTCCTTTGCTGCGGTCCACCATAATATGGTGACCCCATCGAAGCGCCCAGCCCCAAAACGGAACATACGACAGTTCTTTTTTAAACATGATTCTGATGTGCGGAAAGATCTTCATCATCACAGGAACATCGAACATGCTTGCGTGGTTGCTCACTAAAATATAATTACCAAACCGGTCAACATTCTCCAATCCTTTAACGGTAATTTTGATCCCGCAGAGAATAAGGGAAAAGTCCGTCCATGTTGTTCCGCACCAAAAGTAGCTTTTGCCGGAACGGTCAAACGGAAGCGTAAGCAGCGCAGCGATAGAAAACGGCAGGTTTGTTATGACTATGATCAATAGTCGCAGTATGGTGATACTCCATCTCATGCAATATCCTCCACAGCCCGCACGCGTTTTTCGATGGACGGGTGACTGTAAAATAAAAATTCAATCAGCGGATGCGGCGTTCGGTCGGCAAGATTCATTTCGGCCAGTTTATTCATTGTTGAGACGAACGCCGGTTTATTCTTTGTCCGTTCAACGGCATACCGGTCGGCTTCAAATTCGTGTTTGCGGGAAAGGATATTGCCGAACGGTGCCGTAACAAGGGAATACAATCCAAGCCAAAGGGTAAGCAGCGGAAGTGCTGCGATCTGAGCGATTGCCGTAAATTCGAACCACGGCAGTGATGCGGAGTATGCAAGCGACGTGAGGTATAATCCAAGAAAAATACCGGCGGTTCCCGCAGCGATTCCTTTCCAGATATGCCCGTGAGAATAATGTCCCAGTTCATGAGCAAAGACCGTTTCGATCTCATCGCCGGAAAAATTCTGCATTAATGTATCGCCGAGCAGTATCCGTTTTGATTTGCCGATGCCGGTGAATGCAGCGTTCGCTTTTTTTGTTGTCTTGCTCAGATTGAACGAATAGATCCCTTCAACGATCATTGTCGTTGATTTTACAAGGGTGTGTATCTTCTCTTTCAGCGGAGAATCTTCCAATGGCGTTAGTGTGTAAAAAAGCGGCAGTATTACTATCGGAGCAATACGCGACAGTCCGATGGAGAAGACAAACAATGTTATTGCAACCGGAAGCCACCATGCGGCACCGAACGTGAGAAGAAAAAAATAGACGAGCAGCACCAGCGGAGTAAGGAGCGGTACCGAGATCAGCATTCCCTTAGCGCTTTCCCATATCCATTGTCCGAATGTTTGATTTGACAGGTTGTATTGGTGTTCAAGAATGAATCCTGAATAAAAACTAAACGGGAAAGAGACGATTCCGCCGGCGATTCCGATCAGTGCGGAAAAGATCAGCAGTGCAGCATACGGATTTGATGTGAAGGTGAACGCATACTGTTCCGCCGAAACTGTGTATCCGGAAACGAGCAGTGCTGCGGTGAAAAGAAAAGAGACGGTTCCGCCGACAAAAGAAACGATTAATTTTGTCCTGTTATAGCGTTTTACATCGTATGCGGTCTCGGTCATAAACAAAAAAGAAACAATATTCCGGGTGCGCCGGGAATCATAAGTGCTTGTTTTTGAAAAACGAGTAAACCGACAGTGAAGAAGGCAGATTGGTTATCTGTGGTTTAATGAAAATACAAAACGCGAAAGGAAAAAACAAACACCATTTGCCACAATATTATTGTGAGGACAACGACCGTATTCATGCAGATCGATCAGATCGGATTGCTATTACAGCAATGTTGTGGTACAATATATCGTTGCGCTGTACAGCTG
This sequence comes from uncultured Ignavibacteriota bacterium, assembly GCA_903958625.1. Taxonomy (GTDB): domain Bacteria; phylum Bacteroidota; class Ignavibacteria; order UBA10030; family UBA8401; genus UBA8401. The sequence goes on from CAJBTU010000221.1 coordinate 17,377, forward strand.
CGGCCATTTCCGGTTCCGGTTGCAGTTTTTCTACTATCCCTTGAAATTAACAGGGTCTCTTCATGAAACGATCGATCATAGCTGCTGTTTTTATCATATCTGTTCAGTTCGCTCATCCGCAGGCACGTTCCACCCAGGTTGTCGATGCATCGTATGGGGAACTTGGACTTTTCCCGCGTATCACCAATTCCGGTATCTATGCCGTCTCTTCATTCGATGTGATGGATGATGCGATCTATCTTAAGGATTTCGACGCACCAATGCTGACAATGATCAAACATGGAATCATTTCACACCGTCAAACAGATCCGGAATTGCGCTATGATCTTGCCGTTGGGTTTTCTGCGGATGAAACCGGCGCGGTGATCCCGAAAGGATCCGCCGGCGCATATACGGGCGTTACGGTATTGAAAAAATCATTTCAAGGCGGCGTTCATCAATTATTCGCTGATAACGGCGGAGTGCTGACGAGTTCTTCCGGTGAGCGAATATCGGTGATGGCCGCGAACCGCTACGATCTTACTGTTGCATTCGAGCGGAGGAAGTTTCAAAAAAATATCACCCTTGCATTTCCGCAGGATCTGGCATATGCTGACCTTATCGGCATCGACCGGACAGGAAACAGTTTTCTTCTGGTGGAACGGTATCGTTCCGAAATTCCGCTCGTCGTACAGCGGTACATTTATACGATCTCACCTTCTTCGGAAGTCCTTTCCATTCTCTCTGTGCCGTTGATCAAATATTGCACAACGGTGAAAGAATTTCAAATCGATTCCTCCGGTGCACTGTATCATATGTTGACGACCAGCACGGGTGTGAAAATTATCCGGTGGGACGGTTTAACAGCCGCGGTGAAGGATACCATTATGTATCCGGAAGAATTTCTGTATACGGAACATTATAATTCTTTTCTTACCACCGCCGAATATTCAGAAGAGCATACTTTCTTCCCCGAAGTTGCAGGCGACCGGCAATATGCATTACGGCTTGGCGAAGAGTATGTTCAGCATACGTATACATGCACGAATGCCAATCTTGCGCCGGCAAATGTCCGTGCTGCCGACGGTGATACCGTTCGCACGCCCTCCTGGCTTATAGCCGGCACCAACGCGCGCGTTGCATACAAGTGGGGCGGGTTCAACACTATAGCTCAGTTCAACGACGGAATGAAAACCGGAAAATTTGCCGGTGATATCCACACGGCAGGGGTTTCCTCATCGTCTGTCGGTGTTGATTGTTCCGGATTTGTGAGCAGATGCTGGGGATTGACTTATCATTCTTCCACCGCCGACATGCCGAATATAACGACACAATATGCATCGTGGGACAATTTGAAACCGGGAGATGCCATCCATAAGGTGGGACATGTGCGGCTGTTTGTGGAAAAGATGCCGAACGGAAGTCTGCGCGTGGTCGAATCGTCGGGAAGGGATTGGAGCACCAGCTATTGGTCGTATGCGCCGTCGGATCTGAACGGTGTTTATACTCCGCGTTGGTATACCGGAATGGCAAACGAATTTTCCCTTCAAAGACCGGAATTGCTTTCCGCAGCGATCAAATCCGATTCATCGGTGCAGCTTGTATGGAAATGCGATACGGCCAGTGTTCTGGGATACCGTTTATATAGTTCCGTCAATGGGATACAATGGAATCTTCTGCTGAACGAAGCGGTGCTGCGGGATACGTTTGCCGTTACCGGATTGCGCAACTCGTCATTATCGTATCGAGTATCGAGCGTGCTGCGGGGGATACCCGCAACGGAAAGCAACTGGTCGAACGCGTTAAGCGCCGGAAATTTTACGAACAGTTATCGGACGCTGGTCATCGACGGTTTTGAAAAAACGACCGGCAGCTGGCGCGGACCGGAAAATGTTTTTGTAACACGGTACGGAAATGCGCTTGCGCGGCGGGGTATTTCGTTTGAAAGCATCCGGAACTCCCAGTTGAGCGAATCCCGTTTTTCCGCGTCGAAATATTTTGCGCTCTATTGGATGCTGGGGGATGAATCGACGGAGCAGGAAACATTCAATGCCATGGAACAGTCGTACTGTAAACAATATCTGGAGAACGGCGGAAAACTTTTCGTTACGGGAAGCGAAATCGGATGGGATCTTGTTGCAAAAGGAAGTGCGGACGATAAAACATTTTACACATCATATCTGAAAGCGCTGTACCGATCCGATGATGCGAACGGATCGTCGGTGAAAGGAGCTATCGGACCGCTCTTCTCCAAATGCGAATTTGCGATCGGCCAAAAATTCGAAGAAGATTACCCCGATGAGATCGATACTGCCGGCGGAAGCGCATTGTGTTTTCGTTATAACAATTTGAAAGGGGCGGGGATCTGTTACAGCGGAAAATTCGGTGCGTCGATAATTTCGGGCAAGATCATCTACCTTGCATTTTCACTGGAATCAACGGCATCCGATTCCGGTTTTATGTCGGTCATCGACGCCTCAATGGAATATTTTGATCCCTTATCCTCGGTTGCACGGCCAAAAAATATCCTTGCACAAGATTTTCGCCTGATGCAAAATTATCCCAATCCGTTCAATCCGGTCACCACCATAGAGTATGTTATTCCCCCATTGGTGTCAGGTCAGTACATTTCTTTAAGGGTGTACAATGCTTTAGGACAGATCGTTGCAACACTGGTGAACGGTGAACAACCGGAGGGAAATTATACAGTGAAATTTGACGGCACACATTACGCCAGCGGTGTATATTTTACGCGGCTTCAAATGGGAAACAGAGTGGAATTAAAAAAGATGACGATGATAAAATAGATTTGCCGTGTCCGGCCGAAAAATATTTATTCGGCCGGCGGAACACTGGTTATTTTCCTTCCGGTTTTTTCTCCTCTTTCTTGCCAAATTTTGACCGAAGATCGTCAAGCGTGTATGCCCGTTCCTTGAACGGCTGGACCGGCTCTTTCGTTTGGCGCGGTGTGGCTATGCTTTGCTGCGAGCGCATGGAAAGAGCGATCCGTTTCAATTGTTCATTCACCTCCATCACACGCACCTTCACGATCTGCCCGACCTTGACCACCGTTTTCGCATCTTCCACATACCGGTCGGCAAGCTGCGAAATATGTACAAGACCGTCCTGATGAACGCCGATATCGACGAACGCGCCGAAATTAGCAACATTGGTGATGATCCCTTCCAGTTCCATTCCCGTTTTTAGATCGGAAATTTCCTTAATACCATCTTTGAAGGTTGCATATTTGAACTCTGCGCGCGGATCGCGTCCCGGTTTCTTCAATTCGGAAATGATGTCGCGCAATGTCGGCTCGCCGACGGATTTCGTCACATATTTCTTAATGTCGAGTTTGTCGACAGCGGAAGGATTCTTCATTACTTCGTCGAATGTCAGTTTTACGTCTGTGAGTATCTTTTCAACGATCGAATAACTTTCCGGATGAACGCCGGAGTTATCGAGAGGATTTTTTGCATTGCGGATGCGCAGGAATCCGGCAGCCTGTTCGAACGCTTTCGGCCCGAACTTCGGCACCTTGTTCAGTTCTTTTCTGTTCTTGAATGCGCCGTTCTCATTCCGGTATTCAACAATGTTTTTGGCAAGCGGAGCATTGATACCGGCAACATAACTCAGTAATTCTTTTGAAGCCATATTCAGATCGACCCCGACAAAGTTTACGCAGCTTTGAACGGTTTCTTCCAGTTTTTTCTTCAATAATTTCTGATCGACGTCGTGCTGATACTGTCCTACGCCGATCGATTTCGGATCGATCTTCACCAGTTCGGCAAGCGGATCCTGCAGCCTGCGTCCGATGGAGATCGCGCCGCGCACGGTAATGTCGAGATCGGGAAATTCGTCAATTGCCACGGTGCTGGCGGAATAGATTGATGCTCCGGACTCGTTTACGACCACTTTCACCGGTTTCTTTTTGATCCCTTTCAGTGCTTCAGCAATGAACTCATCCGTCTCGCGGCTGGCGGTACCGTTTCCGATCGCGATCAGTTCGATGGAATATTTCTCGATCAGTTTCTGGACGATCTTCTTCGCTTTTTCGCGTTCTGTTTCGCCGGAGGTATGCGGAAAGACGGCAATGTATTCGGAGAATTTTCCCGTTTCGTCCATCACGGCAACCTTGCAGCCGGAGCGGAATCCGGGATCGACTCCGAGCGTCGGTTTCATTCCGGCGGGAGAGGAGAGCAGCATCTCGCGAATGTTCGATTCGAATGTTTTTATCGATTCAAGATCGGCAATCTCTTTTTTTGAAAGACGCACTTCACTGATGATAGTGGTGCGCATCAGGCGTTCGAACGCATCCTTCAGCATTGCAACATAGAATGTCCGCACGGCTTCGATCTGAGATGCGCATTCCTGTGACTCCAAGTACTGCTGCACAAAATCCTCACTGAACAGGATCGAAAATGAAATGACCTCCTCGGCTTCGCCGCGGCGCAAGGCCAGCATGTTGTGCGGCTGGATATCTTTCACGCGGAATTTATAATCGCGGTACATCTCATATTTCGTCGTGCCGACCGGGAACTTCTTCCCGTCGATCGAAGAAATAAATGTTCCTTCCGTCAGAAGATGTTCGCGAATATGCTGCCGGTATTCCGCTTTTTCCGAAATCTCTTCGGCAAGAATATCCGAAGCACCGGAGAGCGCTTCCTGGACCGTTTTCACATCGAGTTTTTTGGAAAGATATTTTTCCGCTTCTTTTTCCAGGTTCACGCGCTTTGCATCGGCATTATTCTTGGATTTGATCCACTCGGCAAGGGGCTCCAATCCTTTTTCCTTCGCGATCGTTGCGCGGGTACGCTTCTTTGGTTTGTAGGGAAGATAGAGATCCTCAAGTTCTGTCTTCGAAAGACACTCTTGAATTGTCTTCTTCAGTTTCGGCGTCAGTTTCTTCTGTTCATCAATCGATTTCAGAATGGTCTCTTTCCGTTCCTCCAATTCCAGTAAATAATCGAATCGGTCGAAAAGATCACGAAGCTGAGTTTCATCCATTTCCCCTGTACGTTCTTTACGGTAGCGGGCAATAAAGGGAAGTGTCCCCCCGTCAGCACGGAGTTCTAAGGCATTGGTAACCTGTTGCGGTTTTAACGAAAGTTCTTGCGAGAGCAGTTTTGGAATGTCGAGCATAAACGCTGTATGAATAAGTATTGTTAATGGAAAACGAACATCCTTGATTGTGCGATTAAAACCCAGCAAAAAGGATGAACCGGCGAATGACAAAATAAAGCACCGCAGAAATAAAACCTGCATTTCTGCGGTGCTCTACCAAGATAGAAGAGAATCCTATGATTTCAAAAATATATTTTTAGCATTAGAAAAAATAATCCTTGATAATTCTCGGCCGGAAACAACATTGTTTTCACATTCCATTATTTTTCCCGCGCATCATACCCGAACAATTGTGATTCCAAGCTGATCATACGGGCCGACCATTTTGATCCAGCCGCTCCTTTGGTCATTGCACCCAAAAATGATCCGGATGATTTTCCTTCTCCGCTTTCTTTCGCCTCTTTCAAGTTGACGCCGGACGAAATCTGGAAGAAGACAACCAACGTAGGTTTTCCATTGACAAACAGGGATTTTACCGGTACCGTGTTTCCCGCAGGCGCCACAACTTCAAAATCACCCATCTTCATTTCCAGCAATGCGTCCGCCTCTTCCGGATCAAATTTTTTACCTTTGTCAAAATCGGCTTCATCTTTATCTTTGACGAATGTTTCCAGGGCATCCTCCAATTTTGATTCGTCCCCCTTTCCTTTGCATGCCATCAGATCATCATCATCGCGTGCAACGGATCCTTCCCATGCACCCACTCCGTTTTTATCGAACAGAATGGCATGATCTCTCAGATCGGTTTCATCCCACCACTGCTCGAGCATTTTGGGTTCCCCTTTGAATACTTCACGTGCTGCTTTCCCGAACATCGAAAGGGCGGATTTTCCGGTCTCACCGGTCTCAGCCTGAGAAATTAGACCAGGCGTATAATAGAACTGAATGTGCGGAAACTGTGTTTCGGTAAATGTTGGGTTCTTTGCTCCGATTCCGATCATGATCACATTCAGATCATATTTGTCTCCGCTGAGCAGCAGAGACGAACAACAGAGAAGAACGAAAGCAGCCATCAGTATTTTTTTCATAAAATCTCCCAAAATATTTTTTGTTGGATGATACTATTTAATTAAAAGCATCTTTTTTGTTTCTGAGAAACGTCGATTCGGATCAGAGAGAGAAACCGCAACAATACGGCAGAAATAAATACCGGAAGAAGTTCTGGGCTGCCATGTTAACGAATACCAGCCGGTCTCTTTCAATCCATCCTCTACCGTTTCCACCAGTTGCCCAATAGCGCTATAGATCTGCACGGTCACGCGTGAAGATGTTGGCACCGCAAAACGAATTGTCGTGCTTGGGTTGAATGGATTAGGATAGTTTTGATCAAGCGCAAATTCTGTCGGCAGAGATTTGTCCTCCTTAACCGATGTAATCGTGAATGCGATCTCTGCAGAGTACGGACTTCTGTTGCCGGACCAATCAACGGATGCGATCCGGTAATAGTATTTTTTCCCTTTGATCACCGAGCTATCCGTCCATTGATTGTTTACTGTAACGGCGAACGGTTTTTTGTCTTTCACGGCAAAATTCGGCACGGTGTCTCTATAGATCGAGAAATAGCGCAAGTCCTGATCTTTGGATCCCTTCCACCGCAAGACAAGCAGATTATTAATAATTGATCCCGTAATACTATCCGGCATCGCCGGAACCAGATTATCAATGGAATATCCGCTGTCCGGTATCGAGAGTGAATATTGTGCCGGTTCCACCCCATGTGCAGAGATTTTGAACCGCGTGTAATGCATTCCATTCACGATTGTTGAATCATATACCGTTGGTGCAATTGAAGTAAAGATAGTATCGTTCAGGGTTTGAATATTCTCTTTCACGTTGACCCACAGCAATGAATCTCTGTTGTAACGCCAGACGGCAAATGACCGTATCCCCGAAGACGCAGCCGCACGCCCGGAATGCCATTTGATATATACCTGTTTTCCATTGTCGTTCGGGATATCCCAAATTGAAATTATCCTTGGAACCGGAATGATCTGCGGTGTGACGTTGACATTGTACTTTAGAATGGTACCATTTGCTCCAACGGCCCATGCCGTCGATCTGCCTAGATATGTAACTGAATACAATCCGGTGGTTACGCCGCTTGGTTCCTGATTCCATGTGCGCCCGCCATCAATGGTCCGGAAAATATCGCCGCCTCGTCCTACAGCAAAACCATTTTCGGCATCGACAAAATCCAAACCCCACATGTAATTTTTTGTTGGTATCGAATCTCGAAGCCAGGTGGTTCCGCCGTTTGTTGTGTGAAGGAATGGACCATTTTCCATTGTGATCCATCCGTTCATAGGATCGATAAAGTCTATCGGTCCGAACATATAAACATTTTTATATGGATCGGCGCCGGCATTGGCATTCCATGTCTTTCCGCCGTCGGTCGTATTCAATAATGTTCCATACTGTCCGCTTATCCAGCCGTTCATGGCATCGGAGAAGACAACAGTATTCAGATGGTTTGTTGAAGAAATTGCCACTTTGTTCCATGTCAGTCCGCCGTCAATGGTGTTCAGCACCATGCCGCCGTCGCCGACAACCCATCCGCGCATTCGGTCGATGAAAAATAATCCCACGGGCCGCGCCGCCACCGACAAGGTGATAGATAGCCAAGAGGCTCCACCGTCAACCGTCCGCAAAATTTTGCAGACACCGTATGTTCCGCCGATCGCAAAGCCATAGTTCTGATCGACAAAATGGACGCGGTAAAAATTCTCATACTTTGGCAACGGCATCGGCAATATTTTCCAGGTTGCTCCGCCATCAATCGTTTTCAACGCAACCGCAGAATCACCGACGATCCAGCCTGTGTATTGATCGACAAACGATACGCTGTTCAGTGATGTATGCGTATTACTGTTCTGAACGGTCCACATTGCCGTAGAGCCGGATTGTGCAAACCGCAGCATCGAGAATCCGCTTTCATTTCCGGCATTATCAATTGCCGTCATCGCAAAACGATAGAGTCGTTCATTCTCCAGTCCGGTGATGGAAAACGTATTGATCTTTCCAACAGTGATGGGAGAAGAGCCTTCGTTAGCGCCGGTACCGTTAAAGTCGGGTGCATTGCTGACAGCATAATAAATTTTATAGCCGGCAATATCTGATTCAGAATTTGTTTCCCATAATAGATCAAACTTTCCCGATCCGGCTGCAGTAACCATAAAACTTTTTGGAGGAACCGGCGGCGTGAAATCGAGCAGCCAGGAACTATTGGCAACAATCAGGTACGATCCGGCATTACCGCCTGAGCGCGTAAGCCTTACTAGGTATTGTGTACCTGAAACGGGCTTGAATCCTGCGCGTAGATACGATTTCGATGTATTTCCCCGGGCCACCGGAATATAATTTGCGCCGCTTGCGTCAAAAATATCTATTCCGATTTCAATTGTTGAATCAGAAACAACGTGCACATACACGGAATCGGAATTCTGTGCAGTAAGTTTCCAATAATCCACTTCATCCGTTTTTCTATTTCCATAAAATCCTAAATGTCCGTTGTTCTTTGTCGCAAAAGGAAGTAAAGATGCTTGCGCAGCTACATCGTTTGGCTCAGGATCATTTGTTGACATCATCGGCTTCAATTGTGCACGAATTTCATATGTTCCAGCTTCGCCGGCCGCCTTACTCACCCGTATAAAATAAACACCGGACATCAGCCATCTGGAGGCATTTAGGTGCCGGTCGTTATCCGATTGATCCCAGGCAATATTGGAAGTGCTGTCCGCGTCATAGAGGTCGAGATCAAAATTGATTCTATTCCCTTGTTCATCCAGCGAATCCATCTTTGCATCAACCATTAAAAAACCGTCATGCGGAAGGGTTACTTTCCAGTAATCGATATAGTCGAATTTTTGATTTCGGAAATATCCCAAATGTCCTTCCTTTGTCTGGTCGAAAGGCAACACCATTGCCTGTGATGGCACGTCGTTGGGTTCGATATCATTCAGGGCAGAAGGTGACTGTACCGTCGCATGAATTTCATATGTTCCTGCTTCGCCGCCGGCCTTATTCACCCGTATAAAATATATGCCGGGCATGAGCCATCTGGATGCTTTAAGATTACGGTCGTTATCCGATTGATCCCATGCAATAGTGGATGTGCTGTCTGCGTCATAGAGGTCAAGATCGAAATTGATTCTGTTTCCCTGTTCATCCAGCGAATCCATCATAACATTGACCGTTAAGTAACCATCCTGTTGAAGAGTTACTTTCCAATAATCCTTATCGTCAAAAAATTGATTCCTAAAATATCCTAAATGTCCTTGCAGTGTTTGATCGAGAGGCAATAACAATGCCTGCGATGGTATATCATTGGGTTCAGTATCATTATGAACCGAAGGAGATTGTAATGATACGTGAATTGCATACGTGCCCGCATCGCCGGTTGCTTTATTCACGCGAACAAAATAAACTCCGGGCATCAGCCATCTGGATGCTTTAAGGTACCGGTCGTTATCCGATTGATCCCAAGCAATCACCGACGTACTATCGACATCGTAGAGATTCAAATCGAAATTTATTCTATTGCCTTTGATGTCCAATGAATCCATTTGAACATGAACCGTGACGTATCCGTCATTTGGAATCATCACTTTCCAATAATCGGCTTCATCGACGGAACCGTTGCCCGTATATCCTAAATGTCCGCTTACTTCGGGTCCATTAAACATTAAAGGATTTGCAGTTTTTGCGGTTTCGTTCGGCTCAGGGTCAGATGGTGTGGCCGCAGGGGTGAATTTTGTTACAAGAAAGTATCCAAGATCCTGAGCAGCGGTATTGTGATTGAACCGGAGATAGTACATTCCTTGACGGGCAAAAATATTAAGACTGACGATACCATTGTTATTGCTTCCCCATACAGTAATATTTGTTGTGTCGGCATCGTATAATCGAAATTGATCGAACACGCTGGTGTTTGTTCCGCTCTGGAACGCACGGACCTCAAAAAATCCGTCAGAAGGGAGAATGATCTTATAATACTGCCACGAATCTGCTGCGGGGAATTGCCTGTTCAATGAATCGGTGTGACTGAGTATACCGGCATTCAAAAAACAATCGCCCGGATTTCCTGAGCCTGATGTTAAAACGGTGATATAATCGCTTTTTGTCAGAGAATTCGTTGACGTCGGATTCGATGCATCGAGAACAACCGAATATTTTCCCGGCGCCGAGTATGTATGCGAGGGATTTTGAACAGTACTCGTTCCGCCATCACCGAATTGCCAACTCCAAACCGTCGGGCTTCCGGAAGACTGGTCAGTAAATTGCACGTTCAAAGGAGCTATTCCATTCAACGGGGAGGCGCTGAATGCGGCGGAAATTTGACCTTGGGACGAAGACACTTTATTCAAGAACAGGAGGTAATCGCCGGTCGAAGAAAGTGCGGACGAAACATTTTCTTTAAGGATATTTTTTGCACTTTTTGCCGAAAGCCTACCGGCGGCAGTGAGCCAATACGAAAAACGAATATAGTATGTATCGGCGGTGAGTAATTTCAATGAAAGTTTTTCTGAAGTATAACCATCGTCGATCGTTGCCAATTCTGTTCCGGCACTATTATAGACTGTTATTCTGCCGTCGATCAGGGAACCAAATGCATTATACTGTTCAATCAATACGCTGTCTCCGGCCGCTCCCGAAAATTTATAAAAGTCCAAATCTTTTTCCGGAAGAATTGATGCGCTAATGGAATCCCCATATTGTATCGGCGTTGCCAGTGTCATGCTGTCGTTAGGTTCATAGCGATCACCGGGGGGATTGACGGTGATATATCTTGTTTTAAAGAGAACTTTGCTGCTTGTGCTGTTTGAGGCAGCCAACGAAACATCATATAAGCCCGGAGTGAGATACGTATGCGAAGGATGCTGTGCGACACTGGTGTCTCCGTCGCCAAAAGACCATTTCCATAACGTCGGCGATCCGGTTGTCAAGTCCGTAAATTGTACGGCCAGCGGCACAGTTCCCGAAGTTTTACTCACCGAAAAATCTATGGTGATATCGGACGAACTTTCGGTGTATTTTAAAATTGTACCGCCGCTCCCAACAGCCCACCGGGTGCCGGCATTGATGACGGAGACGGATGTTAATGAATTCGTAGTTCCGCTGGTTTGGCTTGACCAGGTAGCACCGCCATTGGTTGTGGAAAAAATCGCTCCGCTTAATCCAACCGCCGATCCGGTATTGGCATCAGAAAAAGAGACACTGTAAAAATAGTAACTCGCTCCGCTTGTTTGCCTTGTCCAGTTTGAACCGCCATCGGTCGTGCGAAGAATAGTATTATCCAAACCCACTACCGTTCCCGTATTTGCATCGGAGAATGAAACGCCATAAAGATGCATCGTTGTTCCGCTGGTCAGAATTGTCCAACTTGTTCCGCCATTGGTTGTCTGCAGCATCGTACCAAAAAATCCCACGGCTATTCCTGTGTTTGTGCCGGTGAAGCAAACGCCTTGCAGGTCGTTCGCCGTTCCGCTGCTTTGACTCGTCCAACTTGTTCCGCCATCGGTGGTACGAAGAATTATCCCGCTGCCACCGACTATTGTTCCGGTGTTAGCATCGGTAAAATAGACACCGTATAAGGGGTTTGTGGTCCCGCTGGTTAGTTTTGTCCAGGTTGATCCACCATTAACGGTGCGAACAATCGTGCCGCCGCTTCCTACGGCAACCCCTGTATTGACATTGATGAATTGTACATCATAGAAACTATTTGTTGTTCCGCTCGTCTGACTGCTCCAGTTTGTGCCCCCATCGGTGGTGCGTAAAATTGTACTGCTTCTTCCGACAGCAGTTCCGGTGTTGGCATCAACAAAGTGAACTCCCTCCAGATAATTCGTTGTTCCGCTTATTTGCTGAGTCCAGGATCCTTGTGCATACATCATATTAAAAAATATGACGATTGCACCGAGTGTGAGAACGGTATATGTTTTCATAGTTTCCCCTATTTATTTATTATTGTGGTGTATTTCGGTTAAAAATTCTTCCCGGATAGACTTTCCCGCAATGTTTGCAATATTTTGCGAACGGGTTATCGATAATCTTTTCACAATGCGGGCATGAAATAATCAACAAAGAGCCGCACAAAGAGCAGTGCTTATCCGGTTCATTGGCATGACAAAAAAATGCGCAGGATGGACAAAGTTTATATGAAGCGTGGTGTAAAATTTTATTCCCTTTGTTCATAATGAATAATAGACTTCAATCTACATGCCAACTATAAAAACGGCCAAATTTAACTGTTTTAGACAATTCTAATGAAATCTCTCTTGCTTTTGTTATCCTACTATGCTACACTGCAACCCGAATGAGTTGCACCCATGGAATGGTTTCTCTATGCTTAAAAGAACAGTTCTTCTTCTTATTCTCAGTTTGTCACTGCATAATTCTTATGCTCAAAAAATAAGAATGAATTGGACCGAACTGCCCACCCCTACAAAAAGGCAATTGTTTATCGTTGGAGTCGAAGGAAGGAATAATCTGTGGTTCTGCGATAAAAGAGAATACCTTTATCATTGGAATGGAAAACAATGGAATGAATTTCTCCTGCCGCAACACGACAATATTCTTTTAGCCGAATTTTATTATTCAAAAACCGACGATATACTTTTCGCCATCACGAACAAAAACTATCATACATCATATCATCGCTTTGTGAACGAACGCTGGGTTACAATACCTTTTACCCTTGTTACCCGAACACAGAATTTTACTTCGGCAGCAGACTCAACGATATATATATGGGGTGACTGGGGATCATTGGTCCACGTAAAAAAAGATGTCTGGGAAAAAATTACAGCACCTTTTAAAAATCATCTTTCCGCCTTTATAGGAATCAATGGAAATAAATATCTGATCAGCGTTCGCTCTGAGGGTATCTTCAGTTATGATGGATCTTCTTTTTCATCCGTCGCCATTCCCGAACGGTATCGTGGCAATATCGTCCGCTTCATAAAATCCGGATCAACAATATATGCGCTATCGGCAAACCAGCAGGTATTAGTGTTTAACGGGAACGCGTTCACTGAATCGCCAATTCCGGCAAAAGAAATATCCGATCCATATTCTGAAGAGCATTTTGGCTTTTCCCGCATTCCCGTTTTGCGTACCGAACAGCAGAATATCTTTACGGAGATTCCCCGAAATGTCCGCGTTCTCAATCATGCCCTTGTTGATTCCAATACCGCCGTTTTCACCACCGAAAAAGGGAGGATATTCATCGGAGAAAAGATCAACACCGGATATTTTGTTGATGTGACGAATGTGTACAATGTTGCATCGAATCCGGAATATCCGATTCTTACCGCGCAACCTTCCGATGTTAACAATGATAAGCTGATCGACATTATTGCGGTGAACAAGCAAAAAACGAACGGCGCAACCATATTCTTCAACAATGCCAACGCACCGTTTTCTCAGGATTCTAAACTGTTCCAAACAATTGATATTGAAAATCTCGTAGCGTTCGCTTCCACCGATATTAACGGAGATTCATCACCGGATATTGTTACTGCCCGCACGGATACATCCGGTATTCTTATTGATATGTATGAACAGGATGCCGCCAAGGGATTTCAGCATACGATGACGGTGAAGGCAGGACAATTACACAATGCGCGCCGGCTCACGTCCATCACGAGTTTTGATTATGACTTTGACGGTGACAACGACCTTGTGCTTACGTTCTATCACAACGAGCAAATGCTGAAGGGATTTATTGTGATCTTAAAGAACACCTGGTGGGGAAGATCGTTTATTGTTGATACATCGTTGATCGCTCAAACACGCGGATGGAATACGGGGATAAGTATCACCGATCTGAACGGCATTGGTACACCGGAAATTATTGTTATTAACCGTTGGGGCGAGAATGCAATATTGGAATACGGTTCGGACGGATGGAAATCCTTACCGGCACAACAGTACCGAACAATTCGGCAGGCGACCATTCAATGCAATATATTCTCAGACATTGATCAGGACGGAGATAGCGATGGCATTATCTTGTCCGATTCTGCGGGAATTCAACTATTAAGAAACACCGGAAATTCGGAAATGCAGATCGATAACCGGAATGTTTTCCCCAGAGAATTAACCAAGAGAAATATCCAATGGCAAACGATCGTTTCTGCCGATATCAATGTTGATGGATTTCCGGACATTGTCTTAAGCACAAATGAGCGGAATTATCTTCTCATTAATAACAACGGCAAAAAATTTACCGATATGACGAAGGAATATCACATTGGTAATCCGGTGGCGAAAAAATTATTCGCCGGGGATATTGATAACGACGGCGACATTGATGTTTTTGGATA
>CAJBTU010000222.1 GCA_903958625.1 uncultured Ignavibacteriota bacterium
GGTGTCGTCTTATTAGCCATGTACAAAAATACAAATTTTAGAAACTATTCCATAATATTTAGACTGAAAAATCGCTATTTCGTTCTTTCAGGTCTCTTGTCCAAAACTCTGTAGGCGTTTTTCGTTACTATCTCGGCCGCGAAAATACTGTTCCATCTTTCAAGTGAACCATCCTGGCCGTCAACTATTGAAGGCGCATTTACTGGTTTTTCAAAGATTAACGGAGAAATAATGAAATTGTTAGCATATTTACTACACTTTTCTGCCAAGAACTTGAGCATAACCCGTTTGCATAAAAAAATCCCGTTTTAGACGGGATTTTTTGATTGCAACGATATAATGCTCTTAGTTCATAAACGGGCTGATCTTGTCGATCAGATTCTTTTTCGGCATTGCTCCTACGATCTGGTCCACAACCTTACCGCCTTTGAAGACCAATAATGTCGGGATACTGCGAATTCCAAACTGCATCGCTACCTGAGGATTGGTATCCACATCAAGTTTACCAAACTTCATTTTGCCTTCATATTCTTTTGCAAGTTCCTCAATAATCGGCGCAATCATCTTGCAGGGACCGCACCACGTTGCCCAAAAATCAACTAGAACAGGTGTTTGTGAATCCAACACTTCAATCTTAAAATTTCCGTCCGTTACTTCTACTGGTTTCATTTGTTTCTCCTTTTATGAAAGTTTAATGGCGTGTTTACCGAGGATTTCCTGAACGCCTTCGATAAATTCGGTTGTCGGGTTGATGCTGTACTTCCGTGATAAAAATATCTGCTGTTTGTCAAATTCCTTTCCTACAACATTAAAGTAGCAATTGCAGTTCCCTCGGTTCTTCTCTATCAATTCTTTGAGCGTTGACATCGTAATATCGGTAACTTCGTCTGCATTGAGCAAGAAAAATATTTTTTTGGCATATTTTTCACGAACGGCATCCATCGGCAGTATCTCTTCCACAATAATCTTAATGATATCACCGCTCACCTCCCCTTTCCCCTCCACCAAGATCATTTTTTCCTCTTCGAGCAATTCAACATTCTTCTTATAGACGCTTGAAAAAATAACGCATTCAGCTTTTCCCGTAAAGTCCTCGATGGTGATGAACGCCATCGTATTTCCTTTTTTATCAATCTTTTTCTTGATACTGGAAATAATGCCGCCCGCTTTCACTGTACCGCTCTTCATTCCTTCAACATCGCCCAGATGGACCGTTGCAAAAGCGTTGATCTCTTTCTCATATTTCAGCAAAGGATGGCCGGAGACATAGAATCCAAGAACCTCTTTTTCTTTGGCCAGTTTCTCCTGATCCTTCCACATAGGAATATTGGGAAGTTGAGGTTCCATGTTCACCTTCACCGTTGCATGCGGATCGCCGCCGAACAGACTATCCTGACCCCGTTCCTGCTGAACCTGTGCACCGGCAGCGGATTGTACCATCTGCTCTACCGATTTGAACAATTGCGCACGATTTTTATTGATACCGTCAAACGCACCAGCCAGGACAAGACCTTCAATCGTTTTCTTTGTACAAATGTGAAGATCAACCTTCATGCAGAAATCATAGAGAGAGGTAAATCTTCCTTTCTCAGTTCTTGCTTTCACGATCGCATCAACGGCATTCGATCCGACATTTTTTATGGCGGCAAGACCAAAGCGAATGCCTCCTTTTGTCACCGTAAAATCTCTTTCACTTTCATTCACGTCGGGCGGCAGTACCTCAATCCCAAGTTTCCGGCAATCATCAATGAACAAAACAATCTTATCCGTATTGCTGATTTCCGACGTGAGGGTCGCCGCCATATATTCCGCAGGATAATGCGCTTTGAGATATGCCGTTTGATACGCAACAACGGAATAGGCAACAGAATGGGATTTGTTAAAACCATAACTTGCAAATTTTTCGATCAAATCGAAGATCTCGCCGGCAAGTTTTGCGGAAAGTTTGTTTGCCCTCTGCGCACCGTCGATAAACTCCGCTTTCAGGCCTTCCATGATCTTCTTATCTTTTTTCCCCATCGCACGGCGCATGAGATCCGCTTTAGCAAGTGTGAACCCGCCGACATCGGAAGCAATCCGCATAACCTGTTCCTGATAGACAATGACGCCGTAAGTTTCCTTCAACGTCTCTTCCAACTTCGGATGGAGATATTCGATCTTTGCCTGCCCATGCTTGCGCTTGATGAAGTCGCCGATATTTTCCATCGGACCGGGGCGATACAGAGCGTTCATGGCGGTAAGATCGCTGATGGAATTCGGCCTGAGTTTTCTCAGCCAATCCTGCATACCGGAACTTTCAAACTGGAATACGGCAACAGTCTGACCTTTTCCGAACAGTTCGAACGTCTTCTGATCGTCTTCCGGCAGTGTGTCGATATTGATCTCGATACCATGGATCTTCCTGATCTGTTCCAGGGCATTCTCGATCACGGTCAGCGTACGCAAACCAAGAAAGTCCATTTTGAGCAAGCCTGCCTCTTCAAGATCCTTCATCGTGAACTGAGTCATCAATTCCGTTGAAGGGGTCTTATACATCGGAACAAGATCGCTTAATGGCTCCGGAGAAATTACAACGCCGGCGGCATGCATTCCCGCATTGCGGTTCATTCCCTCGAGCACTTTTGCCACTTCAAACATTTGCTGGATTTTTGGATCGGCATTTTCTCTGAACGGTTTCAGTTCCGGCAGAGAATCGAGAGCATCCTGGATCGGCATCACCTTACCAAGGATCGTCGGTATCTGTTTGGTGATCACCTCAA
Organism: uncultured Ignavibacteriota bacterium; assembly: GCA_903958625.1. Lineage (GTDB taxonomy): Bacteria > Bacteroidota > Ignavibacteria > UBA10030 > UBA8401 > UBA8401. The sequence continues at coordinate 2,760 of CAJBTU010000222.1, forward strand.
CGGTCTGCAGCGGAATTCCAAGAACCCTGGCCACATCTTTAAGCACCGCTTTCGATGAAAGCGTGCCGAAGGTGATGATCTGTGCCACGTTCGCTTCACCGTATTTTTCCCGCACATACTTGATGACGATGTCGCGTTTCCAATCGGAAAAATCGACGTCGATATCAGGCATCGAAATACGGTCAGGGTTTAGAAACCGCTCGAAGAGCAGATCATATTTCAATGGATCAACATTCGTGATGCCTGTTGCAAATGCAACGATACTGCCGGCGGCGCTTCCGCGTCCCGGTCCGACCATAACGCCGCGTTCGCGGGCGGCCTCGATGAAGTCGGCGACGATCAAAAAATATCCGGCGTATCCCATGTTCTTTATCACGGCAAGTTCATGGGTTATCCGCGATTCGATCACAGGCGTGATCTCTTTATACCTTTTGCGCAACCCTTCCCACGAGATCTTTTCAAGATACTCTTCGAGTGTCGTTACACCGGCATCTGCGGGAATCGGAAATTTCGGCATCTTGTTCTTGCCCAATTCCAGGTCCAAATTGCATTTGTCCGAGATTTCCAGTGTTGATGCAATCGCCTCAGGATATTCTTTGAAAAGCTCACACATCTCATCGGAACTTTTAAAATAGATCTGATCGGTGCCATAACGCAGATTGGTGATATCCGGGGCATCCGATGCACTAGCTTCCGGAATGAGAAGCATGATATTATGCGCGATCGCATGCTCGCGCTTGATGTAATGGCTGTCGTTCGTAGCAACAAGTTTAATGTTCAGTTCTTTGGCAAGTTTCGGCATGTCACGCAGTACAATTTTTTCTGCCGGAAGACCATGGTCCTGAATCTCCAGATAAAAATCATCGCCAAAGAGACCCTTATACATAGTGGCAATCTCTTTTGCTTCGTTATAGTCGCCGTTGATCAAAGGATTCGCCACTACTCCACCCGCACAGGCAGAAAGACATACCAGTCCCTCGTGATGCTTTGAAAGAAGATCAAAATCTATCCGCGGCTTATAATAATATCCTTCCGTATGCCCCAGCGTAACGAGTTTGATAAGATTCTTGTATCCGGCAAAATCTTTACACAAGAGAATCAGATGGTGATAATCACGTTTCTTTTTCGTCTTCCCATCCGAAACAAGAAGATCATTTCCCTCGTCCCTTTCTTTCGATTTAGTAAAACGGCTTCCTTTGGTGAGGATGTACACTTCGCAGCCAATAATCGGTTTAATGTTCTTCTTCTTCGCTTTCTTGAAGAATTCAATTGCGCCGAACATCACTCCATGATCCGTCAATGCGACCGCCGGCATATTGTTATCGGCCGCAGCTTTGATCAGCGTTTCAACAGTTGCAGCACCGTCCAGGAGAGAATAGTGGGTATGATTATGTAAGTGTATGAATTGAGACATTATTATTTCAAGTTTGCATAATTTGACGAGAACATTTTCATCAGCTAATTTTAGAACAACGCTATAAGACCAATAATTTTTTTTCCATCATTTCATCCATAGCGTACCGGA
>CAJBTU010000223.1 GCA_903958625.1 uncultured Ignavibacteriota bacterium
AGGGATATTCAAGTAATGAGTCGTCGTCAAATTCAGACCAAAATCAATGATAATATTGTAACCGCTGTACTGACTTCTGTTTGTCAGCGAAAATGCCGTGGTGGAAGAATTGAGGTCGCCGCTCCCGTTTCTTAAATTCCGCTGTTTGAACAATAAACCGTCTGTCAATCCAAAAAAGGTTGTTCCCTGAACTCCAAAATGAAGTTCAGTACTTTCTGTCAACCGGTAATCCACTCTGAAGATCGGTATGATTGTTTGTTGGTTGGAATTGATCGTCGTCCCCACCGTTCCGTCTTCAAATGTATTTGTGGTTACAATCTTCAGCGTACGTATTTTGAACTGCGGTCGCAACAACAAGCGGTTATTAAAAACTCCAAAGAGATAATCGATTTTGTTGACAAGGCCTACTGATGACCGGACTCCGGAAAACTGTTCGTCCACCATTATTCCCAGGCGTGCTTTTTCCTGCGTTGGTGCACCGACCTGGTACTGGGTATTGGATTCATACCGGATGTTGTTTTCGATATTCAAATTACTGATCTGCTGATACTTTGTTCCAAGGTATAACGTATGCACGAGACTATTCCGGTACAGCAGGGGATCCAGAACGTATGACGGTGTGGGATTGCTGCTGATGATTCCACTGAATTGAAAACCATTATTTGCAATATCATCATGTACACGCTTTGCCGTATAATATAGATCCACTGTGCCAAACCGCGGAGCAATGATCTTATACGTTCCTTTGAAATAATTTATGTCATTCAGACCACCGCGTGCAATCGCTAATTGACCGATAGTACCGATGCCAACCGAAAGATCTTTTGCTACATCAACGAAGGAGAAATAATGATGTCCTTCAATGTCCGGCTCGTACGGATAGTCCGGATAGATATCGTTCTCCTGTTCATCGATCACGCCATTGTTATTCCAGTCATCACCAGCCTCGAAAGCCGGCGGATCGCTGTAATAGGTCATGAAATTTTCTGTGTAGTCGGGCCTTCCGTTCGAATTTCTATCGTCATCGGGAATACCGTCACGATCCTTATCTTTTCCGGGGAATATTCCCGTATCGGGTTTTCGGATAATATCGTTGAATCCGCTGAGCTCATTGATGTTTTGTCTATACCCAAGATTATACGGATGAACATCGCGAGAGTCAGGGTGTAAAACATCGGAATTGTTGCTGAACAAAGCGGGTGATGCATTATAGAAATAAAAACCATCCTCCCACCGGTCATTATCATCGTTGTCGTCAACCAATGAATAATAAGCACCTCCGGGTAGAATGATCTCCGGACCGAGACTTTGGTTGGAAGTGGAATATGAAAAACTGGCGTCGGGAGCAGTATACGAAATTGAACGGTCCGTGTTTAAGACGCTGAAATAACTATTCTCCAGCGTGTACATATTTAATGAAGTTGTGTAATTTGGTTCTATTTTATACACCTCGCCGCCGAGAGTAAGACGCCCAATAGTTTTTGTTCCCCGTATATAATATGCAACACCGTTTTTCTCCATATGTGTTGAAGAAAGCAATGGATATTTACTGAAGGTCGTACTGGTATTAAATTCCCCTTCTAAATCAAACCCACTCCAGCTGAATTTAAAATTCATTCCATATACCGACATCCCGGAATTCAGCCCGTAGGAATATGTGACCCAGTGTTTATTGGAAGCATCGTGTATATTTCCGGTAGCACGTTCAACCGGAAAAAACGGCGTCGGAATTCCGGTGAGAGATAGCGTATCATAGTGATTTGTCGTTGGAGTTTCGCCGGTATACTTATCGTTCCGCAGCACCCAATCGTGCGCTGCATCCAGAGCATAATCATTTGATAGAAGTAAAGAGAACTTAACATCCTGCACACCATACGGCATGACAAATGCGAATGTCATTGTTTTTCTGCCGCGAAGTTCCACCGGAAATTGAGGGAGCGGGTGACTGCCAAATTCAGCCGCATATTGAGAATAGGAAGTGTGGATATCCGTGACAAGCCCGGCAGCCGTCGGTCTTGGCGCTGCACCATACGTATAAAGAAAATTATCAATTTCAAAATTTGCAGGAGTTAACGCATCATAAAAAACCCAATACTGGATCGGATTGTTCAAGTTGGTATTGTTTCTGTCCGGCGAGTGTCCATTAATGTTTCTTGTTACCCGTTCTGCACCATTAACAATAATTTTCGGCACACCGTAAACAATCGGACCCGATAAGTCCAATGGTGAGTCATCTTTGACGCGGATAAAAATTACGCGCGGAATTCCGTTCGATACATCACCTTTAATTGAACTTTCACTGCTGTTGATGCTGCTATGGATCTGATGTTGATTGACATAGGTAGCGCCAATTGTGAGGATATCACCGATATCGGTTTCAAAATGTCCCCCCATCAGATATGCAGACCAATCTCTGGTTCGCGTAACAGCGTTGGGTAAACTCACCGCATCAAAACTTATCCGGATCGGATCGGATATCCGTGACGCGAGTATCGTGCCGCGGTATTTGTTTGTAGCCGCATCCCACCGTATGCCGTTAAACCGTGCTTTATCCAACGTGAGTGATGTAAACTTTGTCCGGATGGCTTCGCCCAGCATCAACCGAGAACTGAATCCGCCATAGGCATCATTACCGATGATAAGATTGTTGAACCAGAGGTTGTAATATTTCGACTTTAACGCACGGCTGGATCCTTCGATTGGATCCTGCGTTTCGCCAAGGTCATAGACAGAGAGACCATCGACAAGGAAATTTCCGAAATTGTCATAGATCTTGCGCTTATTGAACTGGACAACGTAATTCTCATAATTCCTGCCGGAATAGTTCAGATACCCCTGATCGTTCTTAATCTCATCCCTGTTGATGAACTGCGCGTTGAGATCGGGAGCAAAAAACACCAGAAGCGATATTCCGATAATAAGTTGTCTAAAATTCATAACTCAATGCTATAGATGAAATACCGCCAACATTTTGAATGAATGCCTGGTACGAATACGAATAGTCCACTTTTACTTTTTCTACGACAATCCCAAATCCTCCGTTGTATTCTCCTTGCGACAACGTTGAGATGATCCTTCCCCCGCCTATCCTGACAATAAATTCCGCGTCAACACCGAAAGTGGAAGTTTTCATTGCCGAGATTTCATATCCGAAATTAATTTTTGTATCAGTTCCTCTGATGGCCATCCCGCCCATCACTGTATATTGATATTTGTGCGATATGTACGCAGCACCAGCTGAGAATTGAAACGGCAACGCCGCATCGGCACTACCGTTCGCGGCAACCGAAGGCTGAGTAATATCGGATAGCGACATTCCTACCTGCAGGTCATTCTCTCCAAATAATTCAGGAATGACGTACAACACTCCGGCATCAAACGAAATTCCAGTGAACGACGTTGCCGGTTCCGGAACAGCGTTCTCGCCTTTAGGAGCATCGGCTGACCATGAAAGAATTTTGGCAGAAGCACCGATGGAAAGATTCTTCAACAGCATGTGAGATGCGAATGAAAGAAGGATCGTACGTTCGGTCCAAAAATTTGGCGAAAATTGGGAAAGACCAACACCCACGGTCCCGATATTTTCAAATGGATAGGATGCCCCGGCATTCATTACATTCAAGTTGTCATCCGAAACATTAGGATACAGGTTGGTAAAACCGGCAAATACCTGAATTGAATTCCCAAAGCCGATTGAAGCAGGGTTGTAGAATTGCAAACCAACATCTTCTTTCAACGCAACAACTGACCGTCCGAGCGCGGTGATGCGGGGATGGTAACCTTTATCGGAGAACGCTTGCGGAAATACGTTCGCGGCAAGACCAGCAAGCAACAATACTACCGTAATAATTTTTTCAGTATTTTTCAATATGAAACGACCACTGTTTTTGTTAATAATTCACCCCCATTATCGGTGTCAATGGAGATCTGAAGCAAGTATACGCCGGGAAGGACAATTTTCCCTTCATCATTCTTTCCATCCCAAATTATTCCCTTCCCTCCATACCTCGGATCACCATAGAACGGATTAATTCCAGTTCTCAATTCAGAAACAGTCCGGATACGTTTTCCATAGAGATCAAAAATGTGAATGCGAAGCGTTTTTGTTATCTCAATATTGGCAATCGCAAAATCGATCACAGTGATATCATTTTTCCCGTCACCATTCGGCGTGAACGGATTCGGATCAACACGGACATTCACCAATGTTGAGGGGGATACGCCTGAAGTCGCAATATTCCATCCATCTATTCCGCCGATCTTTTTCGTGTCGATATATTGCGGGTTCCATGCAGACATCTTATTCACGAACTCTGAAGTGAACCGGGCATTCGAAATCAACTTTGTCGTAAATTTCACATCGATGACGGACGACGAAATTATCGTAGCGGGGAACCCAATAATAATCCTATCCGGCGAAGTGAAAGCGGAATAGTTAACAGCAGTACCATTGATCAAAACGCTTTGAACTGACGATGGCGAAGGTGTGTGTATCTTAAGAGTATCAAAACCGATAGAACCCGGTGAAAGATTCGCTTCGACAGTATACGTCAGCGCAGTTTTTTCAAACACGGGAATTTCTTTCGGTGCTATGCGGGCTGAAGTAGAATCGGCGATCAACGATGTTTGATATGTGAAGGATATTCCTTTCACCCTTGGTGTTCCGACATTGGCTGTTAAAAGATTAATCCTGTACTGAAAATACTTGCGTGGCTCATTCACTCTCAACTGTTCACCCGCTGCCGCTGCCGCTGCCGAAGAAAAATACACTGGGTCGGACCAGTCGGACCAGAGTGTGCTATCAACAATTCTCGTTGGTCCAGTTCGCATTTGAAACGAGATCGAAGTCTCGTCTTCAAATACCGCATCGGCAAATACTCGTGCAAAATTTACGGGTTTTGGGAAGGAATCAACTTTTGAAATATACGCTCCCTCGGGAACGTAACCGTCGCCGAAGATCTGCATTTCGGATATCACAGTTGCTTGAGATACGTCGAGTCTGTCAATCGACAACCGTAAATATCGTACTGCCCTGATATCGGCGATATTCATCGTGTATCGAGCTGCCGTTGTGTCGACATTGTCGGATTCCTGGTAAACGCGCGAAAGACTGTTTGAATCCAAACCGGAATAAAGAGAAAATGCTCGTGCTCGCGTTCGATAAGAAGTTGCCGAATTGAAGACATTCACCAAGACAACACTGTTGATCTTTCGAGTAGCACGAAGATCGACTTTAATGTAGGAACCAATATTCGGGGTGGGTGCCGCGGGAAATTCAACAAATGTAAAATAACTTCCATCACCAAGATTACTCCCTTTAATCCTCGCTGTGTCCGGTAACGTAGGGTCTGATGAAGAAGGCGGATATGATCCAAGATAGGTTGCAGAAAATACTGCCGTGCGTCCAAGATTCTTTAAACTTCCAAGAATCAATTTGATGCTGCCCGGTTCCGATTTAACATCGATATCAGATGAAAGTGTCCCATCCTTCTTTGAGGTGTCGGAGAATGATTGAGTGAACGTCAAAGAATCACCCATCACGCTTGCAACAGAAGCGGACGTTGATAAAAAAAAGGCAAACAATACAAGAACCGGTGTAAACTTTACTTGTCTTGCTGAGGGGAAGAGTATCATTTCCAATAAAATCATTTGAAAAAATATAATTGCAGATTGCATGAAATGCAATTGTTTATTTGTGTTTTTAATTGTTTTTCCCTTCAATCACCAGCACGAACTCCCCCTTCATGACCCTTGAAGCAAACTCCTGCAGAACAGCAGAAACTTTACCGCGGGTGATCTCTTCAAATTTTTTTGTCAGTTCGCGCACGACAACAACGTTTCTGTCGCCGAAATATTCCAGCACTTCCTGAAGAGTCTTTTGAATACGGTGAACGGATTCATACAATATTATCGTCCGCTCCTCATCTTTTAACCGTTCCAGTTTCGTTCTTCTTCCTTTCTTATGCGGAAGAAATCCTTCGAAAACAAATTCGTGCGTCGAGAAGCCGCTGATGACCAGCGCGGGTACAAATGCTGTTGCGCCCGGGAGCGGAATAATGTTTATGTTGTTCTCAATGGAAGCTGCAATGATCGAATGAGCCGGATCGGAAATTCCCGGCGTTCCCGCATCGGAAACCAAGGCGACCGAATCACCGCTCTTGAGTTTCTGAATAATCTGCGGCACGCGAACCTGTTCGTTATGCGAATAAAAACTGAGAAGCGGTTTTTGAATCCCGTAATGATCAAGAAGAAATTTTGTTGTGCGGGTGTCTTCCGCAGCGATCACATCGACCCCTTTCAGCACATTCAGCGCACGAAGCGTGATATCCTCAAGATTCCCGATCGGTGTGGGAACAACATATAATGTGCCTCGCACTATCTCTTCGGCCACTATATCCCCCAATCCCTGACATACCGAAAATCGACATTGACGGTCCGGTGAGAGATCTTCGCGATCAGCGGAGGACGGCGTTTGAATTGATTGATCTGGATCTTCCGCCGCACCGTTGCAATGAACGGTTTTGTAAAACCCCGTTTTTCCAGATCTTCGTCCGTTCGCCGTTCATCGACCATGTAATATAATAATTTGTCCGCATCCCGGTAACTGAATCCCAGTTCACCCTCGTCGGTCTGACCCTGCCAAAGGTCGGCCGTTGGTTTCTTTTTAATGATCTTTTCCGGAACGCCCAAGGCTTCCGCCAAGTCCCAGATATGTGTTTTGTACAGATCTCCTAATGGATTGATCGCACAAGCCATATCTCCGAAAAGCGTTCCGTAGCCGAGCATCGATTCGGTCTTATTGGAAGTTCCGATCACCAATGCTTTTTCCTTTTGTGATACATCGTACAGAACGATCATCCTCTGACGCGCCATGATGTTTCCCTTGCGCAAATTATCCGTGATCTTTTGCGACTCAAACAACGGATCGACCATGGCTGTGATTTCGATCAGTTCGTTCCTTACGCCAAGCGCTTTTGCTACGACCTCAGCATCGGCTTTGCTTTCCGGACTGCTGGTCTTATACGGCATCATTACTGTGATCACATTCTTAGCACCGAGTGCTTCAACGGCAAGATACGCAGAGACGGCTGAATCGATACCGCCGGAAAGTCCGATGACTGCTTTCGAAAAGCCGGCATTTTTCAATTCGTCCCTGATAAACTGAACGAGCATCAGGCGCACGGTGCGCATGTTCAATGCCAGTGGATTATTGTTATGTTGTTCGGTAGTTTCCATTGTGTAATCACATCGTTAAAATGTCATGTCTCGTCTTCGCCCGGCATGACAATATGATGTTATTTATTTTAACTGTCGCTTTGCTTTCTTTATAATTCGCCGATGCTCAATTCCTTCAGCGCATTTTTGATGATCGAGAGACCTTCGTTCAATTCTTCCTGTTTAATCGTCAGCGGTGTTCTAAAACGGATCGACCTGTCGCCGCAGCCGATCAGGATCAATCCTTCTTCGTAAGCTCTGTCGATCAATTGATTCCGGTTCTGCGCTGAATCAAGATCGAATGCGCACATCAGTCCGCGTCCGCGTGAATTCGATGCAAGTTTTGGAAATTCCTGCACCAGTCCGTTCAGTTGACCCAAAAGATAATCACCCTGCACGCGCGCGTTCTCCACAAGATTATCTTCGTGAATGACTTCGAAAATTCTTTTCGCACGGACCATGTCAACAAGATTACCGCCGAATGTGGAATTAATACGGCTTGCTTTTTTGAAAACGTTATCGAGAATATCGTCGATACGCGTGCTTGCCATAAAACCGCAGATGTGCGTCTTCTTTCCGAACGACATCAGGTCGGGCTTCACAAAATGTTCGTGTGCCCACATCTTTCCCGTAAGACCGATTCCGGACTGCACTTCGTCAAATATCAGCAGGATCTCGCTCTCATCGCAGATCGTGCGAAGTTCCTGCAGAAACTCTTTCCGGAAATGATTGTCTCCCCCTTCTGCCTGGATCGGTTCGATAATGATCGCCGCTATGTCATCGGTATTATTGATGATTGCTTCCTTGATCTGTTTGATGGCGAGTTTTTCTTCTTCGATGACCAGTTTAAGGTTCTCTTCGTTGAGAGGAAATTTAATTGAAGGATTGTGAACCCGCGGCCATTTGAATTTTGGGAAATAATTGGTCTTTGTCGGATCGGTGTTTGTCAGAGACATTGTATAACCGCTTCTGCCGTGGAACGAATGCCGGAAATGGATCACCTGATGACCTTTTTCGGTCGTGTACCCTTTCGCAAAATTCTTTCTTACCTTCCAGTCGAATGCGGTTTTCATTGCATTCTCATTGGCAAGTGCGCCTCCGTCAATAAAAAATGCGTACGGCATATATTCCGGCTGGACAAGCTGTCCGAATGTTTCCACGAACTCCGCCATCTCCACAGAATAGACATCGGAATTGGACGGTTTGTTCACGGCAACATACGCAAGTTTTTCCATGAACTCCGGCGTTGTCAGTTTCGGATGATTCATTCCGAGTGCAGACGATCCGAAGAACGAAAAGAAGTCGAGAAATTTCTTTCCATACCGGGAATCGTAAATGTAGGCCCCGTGACTTTTTTTCAGATCTATGACCATGTCAAAACCGTCCGCAAGCAAATGCCTGGAGAGCGATTTATGGACATCGGTCGGTGCGATATGGACAGGGGAAAAAGGAGTTTTGTTTCCGTTGGAGGAAACGGTCGTTTCTTTAGCTTGGGTCAGTGTTGCAGACATTGAAGTCCCCTTTCATACTTTTGGGTAAAAAAAAATTGAATGGAAAGAAAGTATGCGGGAACTCAGTAAAATTCTTGATGCTCGTACATTGACACGATGTACGGACGGCCATCTATTCCTTTCAAGAACCTATTTTTTTGCCTGCGAATGTGCATTGGTATGGAAGAACACTTCCGGGTTTTCACACCCGGAAGATGCCTGATCTCTTATTAGTAGTTATCGATCTGTGCGCGCTGTAGTTTTCCGGAATAATCAACATACACTGCTTTCCACTCCGTATAGAAGTCATACACAGCCCAACCACCCTCGCGGTGACCGTTTCCGGTCTTTTTCACTCCGCCGAACGGTAAATGTGCCTCGGCACCGATCGTTGCAGCATTAATATACGTAATTCCGGACTGAATGTCACGCATTGCCGTAAACGCCTTGTTAACATCCGTGGTGAAAACAGAGGAAGACAAGCCATATTCGGTATTGTTGAGAATCCGGATCGATTCATCGAAATTCTTCGTGCGGATGACGGAAAGCACCGGTCCGAAGATCTCCTCTTTAGCAATCCGCATTTCCGGCGTTACTTCGCCGAAAATCGTCGGCTGATGGAACCAGCCTTTCGAAAGTGCTCCTTCTGTGACAATGTTTCCTCCGGCAACAAGTTTTGCCCCTTCGTTCTTGCCAATTTCGACATATTCCTGAACGGTCTTCCGTTGGCTCTCGTTTACGCATGGACCAACCTGCGATTCGGCAAGAAGTCCGTCACCCAATTTCAGTTTATTGGTGCGGTCGATAAGCATGGACATGAACTTATCATAAATTTTCTCTTCAAGGATCAGTCTGCTCGTTGCAGTGCAGCGCTGACCCGTTGTACCAAACGCGCCCCAAAGAACTGCTTCAAGTGCAAGATCAAGGTCGGCATCGGCAAGTACGATCTGAGCATTCTTTCCGCCAAGTTCGAGCGAAACGCGCTTTAATGTATCGGCGGCATCCCTTGTGATCTGTTTCCCTACGCCGGTTGAACCAGTGAATGAGATCAGGTCAACATCCGGATGCGAAACGATCGCATTACCGACCTCGCCGCCGCCGCCGTGGACAATATTGATCACACCTTCGGGAACACCGGCATCCATCATGATCTCAACAAGCAAGGCAGCTGTTCTTGGCGTATCGGTAGCCGGTTTGAACACGCAGGTATTGCCGGAGAGAATGGCAGGAAATATTTTCCATGTAGGAATAGCCATCGGAAAATTCCACGGAGTGATGATGCCCGCAACGCCGATTGGAACGCGGATGGACATTGCAAATTTATTGGGAAGTTCTGACGGTACTGTGTAACCAAACAATCTTCGACCTTCCGTTGCCGCATAATATGCCGTGTCGATCCCTTCCTGAACATCGCCGCGGGTTTCCGCTAGCACTTTTCCCATCTCGCGGGTCATTTCAATTGAGATCTCCTCTTTCCGTTTCACCATCAAGTCGCCGATAGCGCGCATAATATCGCCCCGTTTCGGCGCCGGAACCAATCTCCATTTTTCAAATGCAGCGCGGGCCGCTTTTACGGCATCGTTGACATCTTCTTTCCCCGATTTCGGGAATATCCCGACAACTTCTTCCCAGTTTGCCGGATTGCGGTTTTCAAATGTACGGCCGGAATGTGCATCGACCCATTTTCCATTGATAAGATTTTGAAATTTTTGTGCCACAGTGATTCTCCTGTTAAAGTAAATGATGAACTAAACGCGCTGCATGAAATTTTCTAGAACAAATATTTTCCGTTTCCTGAAATGCAATGGACTTTCAACCAACGATATTGCTTTCAAATTTTCGATACCGGAGACGAACCACGGATCTTTAACGGCAGGGATGGTCCTGCTCCACTTCGGATACTCCAGTTTTAATTCGGAACAGAGATAATCAGTTGTCGATGCAAGCATCGCATCAATCTTTTCATCAGAACATTCAAAAGGCTGTTCAACTGCTTGATAATCTTTGTAATATCTAAAATCATCGACAAAATCCATTAAATGCAAAAGCCAATGCTGTCTATCCTGTTCGATCTTTTTTTTCGTTTCCTTAATTGTTATCATTGCTGAAAAATTTCTTCAATAAAATATTTGGTTGCGGGGCGAACCTGCTCTTGGGGGTAATATTTCCCCAGGATCGAAAAGACCTCTTCAACAGTACGGATATTCAGTTTTTTAATTAAATATTTTACATCGTCCTTATCCGTTGCGTCAACTCTTGCAGAAAGCGTTTTCATGGCGAGAAGATAATCTGCTTCGGGTATAAATATTTTTAAGTTCGATTGGTCCAAAAACATATCCTGCGGATGCTGAACGACAAATCCTTTTACGCCATCATTGAGCCAATCTTCCCGCATGTCATTATCCCTACCAATCCGCGCGACAGCATCGCGTATTTCCTTTGATGGCTTGAATATTGCATCGACATCTTTCGTATTCGGCCGGGCATCAAACGCAAGACACATCACCGCACCGCCATACAGACACAATTCACCTTTTATTCCTTCACGGAAAAGTTCGTCATTCAACAAGCGAAGTAATCTCAAGATCTCTTCTTTTGTCATACTTATTCCAGTCCGACCCTTTTGAAAATATAATCAACATTGTTAAGACTTTTTTTCGGGTCGAATGCTTCGCTGACTTCCGATTCATTAAGAACGGCCGAAACCTCCGGATCGGCTTTCAGCATTTCCATAAAATTCTTTTTTGATTTCCACACATCCATTGCATTCCGCTGGACGATACGATATGCATCCTCGCGCTTCATCCCTTTTTTCGTCAGAGCAAGCAGGACCGGCTGAGAATAGAGAAGTCCGTGCGTAATATCCAAATTCTTTTTCATATTCTCCGGATACACCAGCAGTTTATCGATGATATCGGTGAACTTCACCAGCATGTGATCAAGAAGAATGCAGGAATCCGGAACGATCACTCGCTCCACCGAAGAATGCGAAATATCGCGCTCATGCCACAATGCAACATTCTCCAGTGCCGCCTGCGCATTGCCACGCAGTATCCTTGCAAGTCCGGAGATCTGTTCGCAGGTGATCGGATTTCGCTTATGCGGCATGGCCGAAGAGCCTTTTTGTTTTTCCGAAAAATATTCCTCCGCTTCGAGCACTTCGGTACGCTGAAGGTGACGGATCTCTGTGGCAAATTTGTCGAGCGAACTTCCGACAACGGCTAACGTAGTCAGGAATTCTGCGTGACGGTCCCGCTGGATCACCTGCGTTGAAACAGGTGCCGGTTTCAATCCGAGTTTTGTACAGACAAATTCTTCTACTTCCGGACTCAGGTGAGCATAAGTTCCTACCGCACCGGAGATCTGTCCGACCGAGATCGTTTCCATCGCCGATTGAAGCCTTTTAATGTTCCGGCGTGTTTCGTCATACCATAAAGCAAGTTTCAAACCGAATGTTGTCGGTTCAGCGTGGATCCCGTGCGAACGCCCGATCATAACGGTCATTTTAAATTCTTTCGCTCTCCGTGCAAGCACATCCCTTAGTGCGGTCAAGTCTTTCAGCAAAAGAGCTGCTGCCTGTTTCATTTGAACGGAGAGCGCAGTATCGACAACATCCGACGATGTCATTCCAAGATGAATGAACCGTGCATCCGGACCGACAAATTCTCCCACGCTGGTCAGAAATGCGATCACATCGTGCTTCACTTCCGCTTCGATCTCGTTGATACGGTCAATATTGAATTTGGCCTTCTCGCGGATCGTCCTTACGGCATCTTCGGGAATCGATCCCAGTTCTGCCTGCGCTTCACAGGCAAGCAGTTCTATCTCCAGCCAAATGGAATAACGATGTTCATCCGTAAAGATTTTTCCCATTTCGGGACGTGTGTATCGCGTGATCATTTATTTTTGTTTCTCCAATGGAAGTTCTACATTGATAATTTTTTTATCGCGATACACTTTGACTTTCCACGTATCGCCGGCCCGGCTTTCCTGCATAATGCTGATAAGACTGTCGTTGTTGATGATCCGCTCGCCGTTGATCTCCACGATGATATCGGCGATGAGAATACCGGCGCGTTCGGCCGGACTATTCTTTTGGATATCGCTCACAATCATTCCCTGCGCCTGCTTCAGACCAAAATACCGCGCGATCTGCACATCAACAGCACGAACATCCATTCCCGTCCAGAAATTACGTTCCACTTTCCCCTTGCGTTGAAGTTCGTCCACAATCGTCTTCACGCGATTGATCGGAAGTGCAAATCCATAACCGATGTATGCCTGGCTGACGCCGCCTGTGTAGATCAGCGTGTTGATTCCGATAACCTCTCCGATACTGTTCACCAGCGGACCGCCGCTGTTGCCGGAGTTGATCACCGCGTCGGTCTGGATCAATCCCCGGTACGATCTGTTATTATCAACACTCAAGTTCATTCCTTTGGCACTGATCACTCCCACGGTGACGATCGGTTTATCAATGTTGTCGAACAATCCAAAAGGATTGCCGAGCGCAATTGCCCATTCACCGATCAGCACGTCATCGGAATTTCCCAACTTGACAAACGGAAAGGTTTCTCCTTTATCGGGGGTGAGTTTCAACAGACAAATGTCGGTAATAAGATCTGTACCGATAATTGACGCCTGATATTTTTTTCCGTTCGTCATTGTCACGGTGATCTCTTTCGCGTTTCCGGCGACGTGATCGTTGGTAACGACATATCCGTCCGACGAGACGATGAATCCTGATCCGAGACCCTTTACTTCCTGCTTATAATTCCTGTTGCCGAAGAACTGATTGAAGAAAGGATCATTGCCGAAAAAATTGGAAAACGGATCGCGGTATTCCCGCACTTCGATGACGTTGATGCCGACAACTGCCTGGCTGACGGTCTCAACGGCGCGCGTTATTGCATTCTGCCGCGACGAGGAAATTCCGTCACTGACATTTTGTGCAAACAAAACAATGCTGCCTGCAACGATTGCAAAGATTACACTAAGGATTCGTTTCATTAAAATACTCTTTAATAGGTTCAATATGACGCGAAAGACAAACTGCAACGATCATACTCGCCGCAGTAAAGAATTCCGACGGAGTAAAATATTCGGGGATAATTTTCACAGACCACACATCAGGAACAAACCATATGACGAGCGGAATCCCAACGAGTGCTATCACGCTTGATGCGTGAACGTTCTTTGTTATTTTTTCTGAGCCAAAATACAATGCAAGCCAAAGCACAATCCATACCCAACTCGTCACCAACAGCGCACCCGCTCCTGTTGCCAAACCCCGGCCGCCATGGAATTTCAGCCATACAGGATAACAATGGCCAAGAACAGCACCAAACATCGCCGCTGACACTGCGGCAGACCGGTCATCAAAAAATGTCACCGCAATACCAACGCTCACCATCCCTTTGAACAGATCGATGACCGTAACGACAGCACCGATCCATTTCTTCCCGGTCACTTCCAGGGCATTTCGTCCGCCGACATTTCCGCTGCCGACTTTCCGGATGTCAACATCCGACGTCTTTTTTACCACAAGATATGCTGTTGGTATAGAACCGATAAGGTAACTGATGACCAAAGAGAAGAGGTAATTCTGCACTGTTTTCTCGCTTTCTTTTTTTTAATTTACTAAAAATGGCCTGGTAAGTCAACGAACGAAATTGCTGTAACATATTGAATTTTGAGGAATTTAGCGGAATCGTTTCTTGATTCTCCTTATCAAAAAAACTATATTGCATAAAATAAAGGACTTCATGTCAAAAGATCTCACCCAAGTTACTTTCTATAATAACATTCTCGAAACGATCGGCAATACGCCCCTGATCCGGTTGAACAAAATCAACAAAGGATTGAAGCCGTACATCTTCGTGAAGGTTGAAGCGTTCAATCCCGGCGGCTCCGTAAAAGACAGAATCGGCGTAGAGATCATTGAAGATGCAGAGCGAACCGGCCGGATAAAACCGGGTGGAACAATTGTTGAATCGACCTCAGGAAATACCGGAATGGGTTTGGCCATCGCCGCAGCGGTGAAAGGATACAAGACCGTCTTTACGATGCCGGATAAAATGAGCGCTGAGAAGATCAGCAATCTTCGTGCATTTGGTTCTGAAGTTATCGTAACCCCGACCGCAGTGCCCCACGAGTCGCCGGAAAGCTACACGGAAGTAGCAAAACAGCGCGTACGTGAGACACCAAATTCTATTCTGGCAGACCAGTACGAAAATCCGAAGAATCCGGAAGCACACTACAAAACCACCGGGCCGGAGATATGGGAACAGACCGGCGGTCAGATCGACTATTTCATCTGCGGACTTGGTACCGGCGGAACGATCACCGGAGCGGCAAAATATTTGAAAGAAAAAAATCCGAACATTAAAGTTGTCGGGGTCGATATCAAAGGTTCTATCCTGCAGGAATATTTTTACAAAAAGAAATATGATCCGGTATTCAAAACGTACAAAGTTGAAGGGATCGGCCAGGATTACATTCCGAAAACGCTGGATTTCAATTATATCGACGAAGTGATCATCGCGGACGACCGTGAATCGTTCGTTGCCGCTCGCAGACTGACGCGGGAAGAAGGAATTTTCGGCGGCGGATCGAGCGGAACAGCCATTCATGCCGGACTTGAGTTTTGCAAAAACCTTCCGGAAGATACGATCGTCGTCATTCTCCTCCCCGACAGCGGCAGCCGGTATGTGAGCAAGATGTATAATGATGTATGGATGCGGGAGAATGGATTCCTGAAACCGGAACGGATCACGCTGAAATATATTCTCGACAGCAAGGATTCCGAACTTCAAAGTCTGATCAGTGTTGACAAATCATCGACCATTCGCCAGGCAATTGAATTGATCAAAAAGCACGGCATCTCGCAGCTGCCTGTGATGGAACGCGGAAAATCGATCGGACTTGTTACGGAATCGAATTTACTCTCCAGCGTTGTCGATGATGCCGCCAATTTCGAAAAAAGTGTAGCCACAGCTATGGAGCATCCTCTTCCCGAAATTCATATGAACGAAGAGGTCAGCATGGCCCTGAAATATTTCATGCAGAAAGCTCCCGCCGTAATTATTATGGACCATGAGAAACCGATCGGCATCATCACTCGATTTGACGTTTTAGAATATATGTCTCATTAACCGGAAACAATGTATGCAGTGGGATAAAAACGCTTCCGACACATTGGAAAAACTCGTCTCCGTCGTCCGCGATCCGTTCCGTACAGTCATTAAAAGCAATGCACAATCGCATGCAGAAAAATATGCTGCCGCCCGCAAGAGCCCTCATGTAACGTCGAAAGAGGCGGTGCTTGGATTCCTACGGGCTCGTTCGCATAAATTGACCAGCGAAGGGTTATTGATCCTGGAAGAACATCAACTCACTGAAAAAGATTTTCTTAACTATCCTCCAACCTGAAAGACACAATGAAATTTTCCACAAAAGCAGTGCATGCCGGGCAATCTCCCGATCCATCAACAGGCGCAGTAATGACGCCTGTTTTTTTGACGTCGACCTATGTACAAGAAGGGCTTGGAAAGAACAAAGGATATGAATATTCCCGTGTTTCGAACCCCACACGGACGGCGCTCGAAAAGAATATCGCTGCACTAGAGAATGCCGATGAAGGAATGGCGTTTGCTTCGGGTATGGCAGCCGAAGATGCTATTTTTCGCCTTTTGAATCCCGGCGACCATGTTATTGTAACGAACGACGTGTATGGAGGAACATACCGCATCGGGAAACTTGTTCTGGAAAATTACGGTCTGCAGTTCGATTTTGTGGATACGACGGTCATCGACAATATTGTAAAAGCATACCGTCCGAACACGAAAATGATCTTTGTGGAAACGCCGACGAATCCGACAATGAAGATCACCGACCTGAAAGCGATCGCGAAATTCGCAAAAGAACGGAAGATCCTTTCCGTTGTTGATAATACCTTTGCCACACCATATCTTCAGCGGCCGCTGGATATCGGTATTGACGTTGTGATTCACAGCGTTACGAAATATTTAAACGGACACAGCGACATGCTGGGCGGATTTGTCGGCACGAGCAATAAAAAAGTGATTGAGCGGCTTCGCTTCCTTCAAAAAGCAACCGGCGGAATCATGAGTCCGTTCGATGCCTGGCTCTGTCTGCGCGGGACAAAAACTCTGGCCGTGCGTATGCGTCAGCATTGTGAAAGCGCAATGCAGATCGCCGAATGGCTTGATGCACAAAAAAAAGTGCTGAAAGTGAATTACCCGGGACTGAAACACCATCCACAGCACGAACTTGCCGGGAAACAGATGAGCGGTTTCGGCGGGATGATCTCGTTCGAACTGGGCAGTCTGGCAAATGCAAAAAAATTCCTGAAAGCGGTGAGGATCTGCGCGCTGGCCGAATCGCTTGGCGGAGTTGAGACGCTGATCTCTCATCCCGCAACAATGACACACGCTTCCGTTCCAAAGGCGGATAGGATAAAGAACGGCGTGACGGACGGATTGGTGCGAATTTCCGTCGGGATCGAAGATGTGGAAGATATTATTGATGATTTGAAACAGGCATTAGCAAAGATCTCTTAGTATCATTGCGAGGGTTATTCCATCATTCCTTCGTCAGAGAATAATCCTTTCCGCGAAATGATCATCTGCGCCGTCGCAATATTTGTTGCAAGAGGAATATTGTGAACATTACACACGCGCAATAATCCGTGGATATCCGGATCGTGCGGATGCGCATCAAGCGGATCCGTAATGAAGATCACCGCATGGACTTTCTTGTTGGCCACCAACGCCGCAATTTCAGCATCGCCTCCCATCGGACCGGACATATAACATTTCACTTTCAGCCCGACTTTTTCTTTCATCAGCTTTCCCGTAGTTCGCGTCGCAATGAGTTTGCATTTCGCGAGGACCTTTTTATTATCGTTGGCAAACTGAAGAATGTCTGCTTTTTTGCCGTCGTGTGCTATTAACGCAATGGTTTTCATTTTCTTCCTGTATGTTGTACGCAATTATTTAAGATACAATAATGACTCTTTACGCAATTTCATGAACGCCTGCAATTCTTCTTTCCAAGTCTCTTCGATCTCGTTCACCGGCTTACCTTGAAGAAGCATTTCACGGATCACCGGCGTTCCTGCTAATCGATCAAATCTACGTTCGCGGAATTTCAGAGAATCACTATATAAAGTATGAATTTCTGAAACAACAGCAAGACCAATCTTCACGGAGTTGATTATATTCCTGTTTACAACATTAACATATACACCACCGCACAACTGATCTTTATATTTTGGATTTGAAGCGACATTCGGAATTTCGTGCGGAGTAAATTCAATTGCTTCAAATTTCAC
>CAJBTU010000224.1 GCA_903958625.1 uncultured Ignavibacteriota bacterium
ACGGGTGACTACTTCGCGGAACATATCGCGCAAGATCATTAATCCGCGCATCATGACGGCAAGATACAAATCCTCTTTACTATGGTAATATAGGTAGAGTGTTCCTTTGGCGAGTTCGGCTGTTTCAGCGATCTCGTCCATGGTTGAGAGGAGAAGCCCTTTTTCGAAGAAGACTTTTTGAGCGGCGTCTATAATCGATTCTTTACGACTTTCTTTTTCCCGTTCTTTTCGTTCAGTAATGCCCATTGAGGTTTTTTTTCATGCAAAAGCGAAGACACAGAAAAAAATCATTGGTGATTCCAGCCGTATCTCAAATGCCAATTTTTTTTGGAGTTGATATTGGAATAAGCTCTCAAAATAATGACTACCGGTCATTATTTACACTCAAGTCTTGCAAAAATTTTCTTGAAAAGCAAGGTGAACAACATTGATTTTATTGGATATTTAAGACAAAAAACTCTGGTGGGATTTTATAGCAATTTTAGAGCGGAATATGAATGGAAGGGAAGTTACTCTTCCTGCTCTGCTTTCACAACGTCGACAAAATGGATGTTCTCTTTTATTAAATAGGCTGATCCGATGAGCAGTGTGCAAAGATAACCAATGGCATGAGTATAGATAACATATGCTCCGGCCGACGCTTCTGCAACATGAAAAACGCGCATGAGCGTGAAGGTGATGAACGAATGATAACTTCCAATGCCGTTCGGTGTCGGCATGGCCGAGGCCAAACCGGAAGAGATCTGAAGCGTTGCCGCTGATGTTAACGTAAGATCTTCCATGGAGAACATTCTCATCGGTAGGTAAAGCAATACGATGTACACGGACCAGATGGAACAAGTGAGCAGAGCGATAATGCCGTAGTTTTTCCAGACACTGCTGGCCTGAAAACCTTGCAGGAAAGAATCCATGATGCCGTCGATCTTTTTTCTGGAAGAGGCAGGGAAGAGCACCGCAATTTTTTTTACGAAGAGAAAAATAATGCTCGATTTGAGGAACAGCAGAACAAAAATCAGCAGAAGTAGAATTCCTATCACTTCAAGTATCCACGCCCCTCCGGAGAATGATGGAAACCAGATCACGATCGAATCGGCATTGAGAATAACAACGATGCAGAGGACAGAAGCAAAACTGATCACATCAAGGATGCGTTCCAAGATGACTGTGCTCAGCACCGAACTTGCCGCAATGTTCTCTTTTTTTGCCAGAACGTACGACCGCGCGATCTCACCGGCACGGGGAATGATGCCGTTGATCATAAAACCGATCATAAGCGAAGAGAACGCGCCGTGAAGAGAGACTGTTTTCTTGACCGGATAAAGCAAATATTTCCAGCGGATTGCGCGCAGAACGTGGCTAAAAGTTTGCAGAACAAATAAACCGAAGAACCATGCGGCGGGCAGCCGCAGCATCGTGTTCTGTAATTCAACTGGATCTGCACCGCGAAAAGCGATCCATAAAAAGAACATGGTCAGAGCCATGCTCAGCAGAATACGAATGTAAAAAAATGTTTTTTTCATTTCCGGTGGAGTTACTTTGCCGCAATTCTATTGCTCAGCGCTGTATAGTCCGGATTATTAGGATTGATCTGGTGCAGTTTCTTCAGCAACTCAGCGGCTTCCTGTTTTCTGTTTAATGACAGCATTGCCTTAATGGCGCGAATATGGAGGTCTTCATTCTTCGGGTACAGCGTAAGTCCTTTTTGCGCAACACTCAACGATACCGCCGCACTGTCATTCCACAGCTGAACATCCGCCAGCGCAGTATAGGCATCCACATACGTTTCGTCGCGCTGCAGTACACTGTTGAATAACCTCTTTGCTGTTTCATATTCCTTATTCCAGGCATAGGTTCGTCCGAGCAGCGTGCGGACATCGTGAAAGTTCGGGGCAGCGGCAAGGATGCGACGGCAGATGAGTCTTGCTTCTACAGTCTTTCCGGCAAAGGCCTTCTCGCGTGCAAGGAAAAACAATTTATCCAGGTCCAATTTCAACGAATCGATCCCTTTGAACGCAAGAATATCTTCCGGGGTGATATCATCATCGGCAATTTCCGGTGTCAGCGGATAAAGCTTGTTTTGATCGACAACATATTTGTTGATTTTTTTGAACTGATCAAGCTTTGCTCGAACATCCTTATACACCACATCGTCCTGAATTTCTTCGATGTACATATCCGGTTTCAATTCAAACAATTGTTCGCCTGAGACAAAATATTTTCCATCAAGATAATCGGCGGTCTCTTCTTTCACCCTCATAAACGGGATTGAATGGACATTACGGAAGGCCGATGCGGTATCGATCCCGTCCCCAAGCCAATGTGCCTGACGGGGAAGCCGGATTGCATATCGCGATTTCAAAAAAGCAAGGATACTCGGCGTAACATCCAAATGCGAGGAAACCGATGAGAACTTCACCGGTTTTTTTACCAACGGTGAAAATATGATGAACGGAACGTGAAAACGGTCCATTTTTGTTGCCGGCGGTATTGGAATGATCCTGTGATCTCCGGTCAGGATGAAGATCGTATTGTTATAATCAGGCCTTTTGGAATATTCCGTGAACAGATATCGCAAGGCATCGTTAAGATAAATCAAACTGGAAAGTTGATCGCGATATGTACCATACTCATCCGTTTGTTCTTTGGTAAGTGATAATCCGGTAAGAATTTCGTTGAAGCGTCTTAAATAATATGGACGGTTCGGCGGAATGAAAGGCTCATGCGTGCTCATTGTCAGATAGATGTCCATACGCGGACCCGGCCGTTGTTCAGCCAGCGTCTCGATCGCTTTCCGGAAAACGTCGCCGTCAGGATAGCCCCACGTGAACCCGCCTTGATTAGCATCTGATTTCTTATACTCAGGACCAAATTTTGTTTCGTCAAGGATCAGGTCGACCTGTTCCCGCTCAAGGAAGACATCTTTCTTGTCGAAGTTCTTATTTCCGCCGTACATGAAATTGACGCGGTAATTGTTCTGCTTCAATAATCTGATCAACGAAAGATGCCGGGGCATCTTGTATTCAAGTTCGTTGAATCCTTTTTCACCGAAGGGGAGCGATCCCAGCAGCGATGGCAAAACGCCGAATGTTCTTCCGGAGTTGCTGAGAAAATTTTCCCAATAAAGACTTTGGGTTGTCAATGAATCAACGAACGGAACAAATCCTCCGTACCGTGCATGCTCTCCCACAAAATCCCTTCCGAGCCCCTCAGCGATGATGACGACAATATTCGGCAAAGAAGAGGTATTTTCAAGATATGGTCCAAGAACATCGTTATACGGAAAATCTTTAACGAGGGGATATTCTTCACGTATGTCAGCCGTGTTAATGGCCGGCTCAATAAAATACTGCAATGCTTTAACGGCAAAGTAGTGCGTCTTGTTCAAAGAAAGATTGTATTCCAGTTCCGTAGAAAAATCCTTCGGTGCAGAGAAGAGGAAAGGCGAGCAAAGCAGAGCCAGTAAAGATATGCCGGCAAATGCCGCGGCAATGCGTTTCCCCACTTGAAGATGTTTACCAAAGATAACGTGCAGTGTGATCACGGCGGCGAGAATGATGTACGGCAAAAAGGTTTTGAAAACGATGCCGGACGAAGTTTTTACGGTGAAACGTATATCATCCCATGAATATCCGAAAAAGTCGGATC
>CAJBTU010000225.1 GCA_903958625.1 uncultured Ignavibacteriota bacterium
CACACCACCGCGAACGGCAATATCTTTCCATT
This sequence comes from uncultured Ignavibacteriota bacterium, assembly GCA_903958625.1. Classification (GTDB taxonomy): domain Bacteria; phylum Bacteroidota; class Ignavibacteria; order UBA10030; family UBA8401; genus UBA8401. Next base: position 33 of record CAJBTU010000225.1, read on the forward strand.
CAACCCTGTCCTGCGCATACATTGAAAAAGAAATGGGCGTATAATTCTGCGGCGGAGGGAACAGCGAACTGTTCACATACGCATGCAATGCGCCGGTGATGCTGTCGCGGTCGATCACGCCTGGATTTCCATAAGTAATATCGGGCAGCTGCAGTTCGGCACCGACCTTGACCAGGTGAATATTCGTTACCTGTGCTGTTACGGATGCCTTTATAATATTGACAGTGGTTTTTTCAATATATCGGCCGAGATCTACACCTTGAATAACGGCACCATTGGAGTAATCGGCATCTCCTCGAGGTTGTTTTGCAACATAATACCGCGGATCGTTCACATCTTCATATTTATAATCTCTGTAATCTATGATGTTCTGCCGGAGATTGACGGTATAGAATATTTTTTCCGTCAGCATATGCGTGAGATCAAAGCCATGCACAACAGAGAAGAACCGCGGAGTTTTTACACCGTCCGGATTCAACCGGAAATCAAATTGATACGGTTTATTATTGGTGAGATTGAAAATGGCCTGATAACTTATCTGCATACTTTGAATCGACGAATTTGACAATTTCATTTGTCCGGACCATTCATCATTCGTCGATAAAGGAACAAGTTCATTGTCACCCGTAGGATAGAATTTCTTCGCGTTGAAATCCGAAGTATCGTTCGGCATGAACTTCCGAGTGGCAAAATAGTACCCTTGCGAAACAAATCTGCGTGCACTCAAAAGAAATGTTGTTTTAGGTATTCCGGTCGGACCGCTGAGCGCGAATTGGTAACTTTGGATCGCCAAAGGATTGACCCGTTCCAGATATGGATATTTTGCGACCTGCCCCAATCCAACATAATCACCAAAATATGTCTCTGCCGACCAATCAATTTTATCATTGTAACCGCTGCGCAGCACCGCATTAACAACGCCGCTCATCGCCTGACCATATTCGGCGTCGAATGTTCCGCTGATCACCTGCACTTCCTGCAATACCGACCGGTCCAACGACACCGCCGGCGCGTTCGTGAGCGGATTGTTCACCGATACTCCGTCCACCTGATATTGCACTTCCCCGATCCGACCTCCGCGAAAATGACCGTCAACAACGCCGGCCTGAAGATTCACGATATCCTGAAGATTTTGAACCGGCAGCACAGAAATCTGTTCTTTGCTCATGATCGATACAGCGCTGGTTTGCCTTGTATCGACGATTGGTTTTTCTGCAATGACAACCACCTCTGATCCTACAATCACCTCTTCAGACAGGTTCTCATTTAGTGTTGTTGTTTGTTCTGAATTGATCTCGATTCCTTTCACGATCTTTGTTCCGTATCCAACGCTGCTGATACGGATGTCATACGTTCCGGGCGGGATATTTATGATGCCAAAATATCCCTCGAAATCCGTTGCCGCTCCTATTGCTGTGCCTTGAAGGATGATATTCACGCCGATGAGCGGTTCGTTATTTTTTTTATCGACGATATGTCCGGTCAGTTTTCCCGAAGTGCTTGCGGTGATGATATGCGGGAGGAAAAACAGAACGAAAAAGAACATCCATGTGGTCTTGAAGGAAACTCCGTGCATGGTAAACATCGTTTTCATGTGAGATGAATTTATGATTTTGAGGGTGGACCGATGTCCAGCGCTAATTTCTTGCGTGACGGAAATATTTTGAGACAGAAAACTGTGCGAACGGCAAAAAGATGAGAGAGGGTGGACCTCTCTCATCACTGAACAAAGTATTATTTCATTAAGACCATTTTGGAAAATGGTGTTGCATATTCTTTGCCGGTCACGCTCTGATGCATGCGCAGTTGATAATAGTACACACCAGTACTCAAATGTGAAGCATTGAAATTAACCGAATGCTGACCCGAGGTGAACTGTCCGACATCGCTTATTGAGATACTGCGGCCAAGGATGTCGAATACTGATAGCGTCACTCTACCGTTGGACGGTGCTATGAATTTGATTGTCGTCGATGGATTAAAGGGATTGGGATAATTACCAAGTAGAACAAATTCTGTCGGCAAGGTGTTACTTGCTGTTCTTCCCACACTCGTTAACACCAACGAAGAATCCATATACACATACGCTGCAGCTGAAGTACCTTCATGCTCCCTGAACCACCACGTGCGTGTGCCGTAACTTAATGACGATGGAATGTACGAATCGCCGTCAAAAAACGTCAGACCCAAATAGAGAACGCCGTCACCAAGCCCGGAAGGATAACCCATCTTCGTCAGATCGATCGCTTGTTCAATTTGATAACCTGCGTCTTCGTCGATGCCGGTCGTATCGAGAGTAGTGTTTGGTTTTAATTTCAGGGCAACCTGAGCGCCTTTCAATGAATCCCGTAGTTTCGGATAATAATCCTTTAAACTATCTGTTCCGTTTTTGCCCACAATCACCGACAATTTGATCGCTATTTGATCATGGTCAGTCTGGTTTTGATAATCTTTTCCAAGGCCATTCATGGTGATCATGAAACCATCCCAGCGGTCATAAACATCAAGAAACTGTACTGCCTGATCTTGAACATCAACACCGACATACAAGATGTTTCCCTTGAAAAACATTTTCACATTTGCTTTTGAAGAATCGAATATAGTCGCTATACCGCCATTGACTGAAGGTTGGTAATATCCACTTGTAAATGGTCCAACGCTCGGATAAGCATTTCGAATATTCTTATCGCCAAACCGGAAATTTATTCCTGGTATTTTTCCCCAAACAGCTTCATCAAGTTTTCCGTCTATTGTTGGCGTGGCCATAAGCTTGCCGTTGGGAATGGTATATTCCGGCATCAGTTTCGGAACTGTTCCGGATGAGGTCGTTACATCGGAACGGACATGAATTCTCAAAAAATTCTTGTCACTCACATTTGCCCAGGGTCCCTGGATCCACGTTCTGCTGAACGTCACCCAGTCCTGAACCGGAAAGAACCAATCGACATCACGGAACGCAGCATTGAACATAATAATATCGCCAGCCGGACTTGATGCTTTATAGCCTAACTTTTTGATGTTGATCTTCATTTCAACCGTATATCCGGTATCCGCTTTCGCATCGGTGTTGGTGGTACCTTGAACGATTGTTGCAGTTTCAAAATCAGTCAATGTATATTTTCCGTTGGGTCCTGTCGACGGCATACCGCCGACCGATTTCACTGCGCCGGGATTCATCCATGCTTCATCAATCCACCCATACAAATATTCTCCCGAATATGCTGGACCACTGATAGAATCACCCTTACTTTTATCACGAATATTAAAAATAATCGCGTCGGCTGCATTAAAAATCCCGCCGCCAATTGAACTATCTTTTACCGTAATCGCAAGATAGAGTGAATCCCCCATCACTAGAAATTTTACCCAGGCGCGCGTGGAATCGAATACGGTACCGGTCTCGGCTGTATAACCGCTCCCGGGAAGACCGGCACTTTTCCCGTACAGAACATACAAAGATTCTGCTTTTGACCAGACCGCTTCATTCAATTTCCCGTCAACAATAATTGAACCCGATGGCACTGTCCGTGCCCAAATTGCATCGGTCCGTTTTGGCTGACCGAAAACGGCCAACGAAAGCAAAATTATGCATGTCGCTATTTTGTAAATTTTTCGGATCATAGACTATTCCTATAATAGTAAAAATAATTGCTGCCGGAAAATTGATGGTGCTCTCTCCGGCAGCAATGGTGGATTTTATTTCAGCAGCATCATCTTCTTCGTTTCAACAAATGTGCCGGCCTGAATTCGATAGATATAAATTCCGGTCGCAAGTTTATTGGCATTGAAGGAAACCTGATAGTTGCCGATATTTTGTTCTGCATTGACCAGTGTTGCAACTTCCTGGCCGATCATATTATAGACTTTCAGGACAACCTGACTTGTTGCCGGTATTGAATACCTGATTGTTGTAGATGGATTGAATGGATTCGGATAATTCTGAGCCAGTGAGAACACTACCGGTATTTGTTCATTATCATTCACGCCGGTGATGCTGGGTAGAAGCACTGTCTTGAACGCTGAACCCCATTCACTTCCCCACCATGATTTATAATATGAACCTCTCGCTGAATCCCAGGGAGCCATAGGATGCTGGAATCCATCGGGATCGAAGACATTCATCGACATGAGGAATGGAACCGAACTATTCGTTACCGTATAACCTAACGATGTTAATTTGATCATCAATTCGGCAGTGTATCCGTTGTCAATATTGGTTGTATCATTCACCGTTGAACCTGTAGCCAGGAATCCTGCGCCCGCGCCGGAATTCAAAACGGTTTCCTCATAGCGAATTGTGTCTTTGTTCCCCGCTGTGTTTTGATAATACAACTTGTATTCTTTGGTTGCACCCGATTTATCTTTTACTTGCAAGAAAATTCCGTCCCCTTCCCAGTCAAATTTACATATCGACTTGTCGTTCGACTGAATGCCCAGGTAAAGGTTACTTCCTCGCTGCATGAACTTAACGCGTGCACTGCTTGTGTCTTTATACGGTACATGATAGAACGTACCGTTGACATTAAATGATGCTTTCACATCAAATCCGTCGGTGACAGATTTTTCCGTTCCTGTTTTAGCAACATTCGGCGGTCCAAACACTAACGTAGGTGCACTCGCCCAATCCGTTTCAGTTAATTTCCCATCGAGAGTGATTGCGGTCGTAGCAAGGAATGGTTTAATCGTATCCGGATTGTCGTAAGCCGGCAATAAGCTAACCGTTCTAAAACTCGAACCCCATTCACTGCCCCACCATGATTTAAAGTACGATCCGCGTGCTGAATCCCACGGATTCATTCCGTACGGCCAAGGCAATGCTGCGTTAAATTGATATCCGTCCGGATCAAAGATATTCATGGAAAGCTGGACTGCGTTTACGGTTGCTGCATATCCTAATTTGTCCAGCCGAATGCGAAGTTCCGCAGAATATCCATTATCCACATTGGTGGTATCATTCGCCGTGGAACCGGCAGGCAAAAATCCTGCACCGGCACCGGAATTCAATATGGTCTCTTCGTAACGAATTGTATCTTTGTTCACCGCGATGTTCTGATAATACAATTTATATTCTTTTGTTGCTCCAGCATTATCTTTTATCTGGACAAAGAGTCCTTCACCTTCCCAGTCGAATCTGCAGATGGATTTGTCATTCGACTGCACTCCAATAAAGAGATCGACTCCTTTATGTAAGAATTTCACTCTCGCCCATGAACTGTCTTTGTTCGGTTTATAATACGTTGTTCCATTAACGTCAAATGCAGCTTTGAGATCAAACCCGCCGGTCACTGTTCGATCGGAACCCTGTTTCTTCAATTGGGCACCGTTTCCGAACAATAAGGATGGCGCATTTCCCCATTCCGGTTCGTCTAATTTTCCGTCAAGTGTAACAGCCCCGACAATATTGGCAGCAGCCATCATTGGGGGATCTTCGTATTCTTTTGCTTCAGGAACAAAGTTCAGTTTTCTGAAACTCGAACCCCATTCACTACCCCACCACGATTTAAAGTATGAACCGCGTGCACTGTCCCACGGACTCATTCCATACGGCCAAGGTAAAGCTGCGTTAAATTGGAATCCATCCGGATCGAAGATGTTCATCGAAATTTGTACGCTGTCGAACGGTACGGCATATCCTAATTTATCCATGCGTATCCGAAGTTCTGCCGTATAACCATTATCGACATTTGTTGTATCATTGGCTGTCGAACCGGCCGGCAGGAATCCTGCACCGCCTCCGGAATTTAAGACGCTCTCTTCGTATTTAATCGTGTCTTTATTTCCAGCAATGTTTTGATAATACAGCTTATATTCTTTGGTCACTCCAGCTTTGTCTTTAATCTGAACAAACAATCCTTCGCCTTCCCAATCGAACCGGCAGATGGATTTATCATTCGATTGTAATCCAATAAAGAGATCCGGGCCCTTGCGTAAGAATTTCACTCGTGCCCATGAACTGTCTTTGTTCGGATTATGATAGATCACTCCGTTCACGTCAAACGAAGCTTTCAGATCGAAGCCTCCGCTCACCGTACGGTCTACTCCTTGTTTTCTTAAATGAGCACCGTTACCGAACAATAAGGAAGGAGCACTTCCCCATTCCGGTTCATCTAACTTTCCATCGACAGTAATTGCTTCGGCATTCTTAACCAGCATTGCCGGCGGATCGTCGTATTCTTTTACTTCAGGAGTAAAGAATAATGTTTTGAAACTTGAACCCCATTCGCTTCCCCACCACGATTTGAAAAATGATCCGCGCGCTGAATCCCACTGGCTCATTCCATACGGCCAGGGCAATGCTGCATTGAATTGTAATCCGTCCGGATCAAAAATGTTCATCGATATCTGAACATTCTTTAACGGTGCTGTATATCCCAATTTATCCAATCGTACACGAAGTTCTACCGTATAGCCATTATCGACATTTGTCGTGTCGTTGGCAGTTGAACCGGCCGGAAGAAATCCTGCACCGCTTCCGGAATTCAACACGCTCTCTTCATATTTGATGGTGTCTTTGTTCCCTGCAATATTTTGATAATACAGTTTGTATTCTTTTGTAACTCCTGCAGTATCTTTAACCTGAACAAACAAACCTTCACCTTCCCAATCGAATTTGCAGATCGATTTATCATTCGATTGAACTCCAATGATAAGATCCTGTCCTTTGCGCAAAAATTTTACTCTCGCCCACGAACTGTCTTTGTTCGGGATATGATATGTTACTCCGTTGACATCGAATGATGACTTTATGTCAAATCCGCCGGTGACAGTTTGATCCAAACCCTGTTTCCTCAGATGAGCACCGTTTCCAAATAACAATGATGGAGCATTTCCCCATTCCGGTTCATCCAATTTGCCGTCAATGATCACTGCAGCCGCATTCCTTACTTGCATAACTGCCGGATCATCGAATTTTACCGGTTCCGGTGTGAAGTTCAACATTCTGAAACTTGAACCCCATTCACTTCCCCACCATGACTTAAAATATGAACCGCGTGCGCTGTCCCACGGACTCATTCCGTACGGCCAGGGCAATGCTGCGTTGAATTGTAATCCGTCCGGATCAAAAATATTCATTGATATCTGAACATTGTTCAACGGCAATGTATAGCCAAGTTTATCCAGCCGTATCCGCAATTCTACAGTATATCCGTTGTCCACGTTCGTCGTGTCGTTCGCCGTGGATCCTGCGGGCAAATATCCGGCGCCTCCACCGGAATTCAGAACGGATTCCTCGTATTTTATAGTATCCTTGTTGCCTGCGATGTTCTGATAATACAACTTGTATTCTTTGACAACTCCGGCATTATCCTTTATCTGGACAAAGAGTCCTTCGCCTTCCCAATCGAAACGGCAGATGGATTTATCATTCGATTGCACACCAACAAAAAGATCGGTCCCTTTGCGCAAAAATTTTACCCGTGCCCATGAACTGTCGGAGTTTGGAATGTGGTATGTTACTGTATTCACATCAAACGACGATTTGAGGTCAAATCCGCCGGTCACCGTCTTATCGCCAACTTGTTTCTTAAGATGAACGCCATTACCAAAAAACAATGCCGGTGCATTCGCCCATTCCGGTTCGTCTAACTTTCCATCAAGCGTAACTGATTCAGCATTCTTTACCGGCATTGATGCTGGATCATCATAAGGATTTAATGTCGCTACATCCGTCCAATTTTTACCAACACGAATTCCGTCAACGAAAACTGTTGGTGCATTACCGGCTGTGCCTTGACGCAAACCAACAGCAGCAATTGCAGTCATATCAGTTTGCGTGGTTGTCACCGGACCTGCCGATGGGGTTGCCGGTTCAATTTGAGGAAGAGCCGGACTGGAAAATACGAACAAACTTACTTCATCATCGGTCGTGGTTCCCGTTAGGTAATTATATTTCACAACTACTAAGTAGGTTGTATTGAGGTTATAAATTGAATCTGTAAATGTCGGATATAACGTCGTACTGACAGAAGATTTACTGATCCCAAACGATATCTTTCCATTGTTCGCTGATCGAACAAACAGCCTCGGAGAAAATGCAGATGTATTTCCAACTGCTTGCGTTAAATGGAAGAAATAGTCTCCAACATACGGAGAACCATTGCGAACAGCAGAAACATTCACAAGAAGTGAAGCATACACTGTCCCTGAAGTTTGCGACGTAAATCCTAAGCAGACATCTTGTCCGGTAGAATCAACGGTAACGGCGTTCCCGATTCCGGAACCGATAAAATTGGAATATGTCAGTCCCCCACTCGATACTTTTATTGGATTCGTATTACTTGTTCCGGTAATCTGCCAGCCGTGACTGAGTATCGAGTCTCCCGCTGGATAGCTGAAATTTTCTTGCTGCAACAACTGAGCATTTGCAGTAATGAAACCCGCAAATATCGATGCAAAAAGCAATAATAGTTTTTTCATCGCTTCAATCCTTCATTGTTTGTGAAATAGGTGATTTATTATACGTGATGTATCAAAAAAAAATTAGAATGCACGTTTGATGATGATACTTATCGGACAATGAGCATCTCTTTTTCCTGTGTGGATTTACCGTTTAATTTTTTACAGCTATTTCTTATTGACAGTGTGGTCGGGACGAAGATATGTGCCGCATCGCCTTTGGTCCTTTTTTGTAATCGGTCGAACACGCGAGAGATCGCCATCGCCCCCAGTTCGTGAATAGGCACATGCACTGATGTCAACGATGGACTTAAATATTTTGCGACCGGAATATCATCGAATCCGCAAACGGAAATATCATTCGGGATTCGTAATCCCGCATCGCGAATCGCGCCGATAGCGCCGATGGCCATAGAATCGTTGAACGTGAAAATGGCAGTCGGCCTCTCGTCGAGTTCAAGAATTTCGCGAGCTGCTTCAAAACCGGATGATTCGGTAAAATCTCCGTCAAACTCATACGCTTTGTTGAACGGCAGACCATGAGTCGCGAATGCGCTTCGATATCCCCGTAACCGTTCTTGAGACTCGATATTATTTTCTCCCCCCTTGACGACCGCGATTCGTGTATGACCGAGACTAAAAAGATAGGAGACCATATCTCGCGCTCCGCCAAAACCATCGGTGACAATCGTATCAAAGTGGGGATTGTTGATATGACAATTCAGAAGAACTACGGGAAGGGATTTGGGTAAGGTGGCAAGCAGCAGTTCCGATTCTACCTGCGGCGACATGACAACCAAACCATCGACCCTGCCTCTCATGAATCGCAAAGCTGCTTCTATCTCTTTTGGATCGTTATGCGAACTTGAGACGATAAGATGATATCCCTGATGCTGAATTGTGGCGTCTGCTCCACGTATGATCTCAGAAAAAAATTCACCATGAAGATCCGGCAGCAATAAACCGATCGCTTCCGTTTTTCGCATGATCAAACCGCGCGCGGCAGGACTCGGCGCATATTTCATCTCATTGATAACCGTGAGTATTTTCTCACGGGTCTCAGGCTTCACTTTGTCGCTTTCATTCAATACACGCGAAACGGTAGCAATTGAAACACCGGCTCTTTTTGCCACATCTATAATACTTGAACGAATATCCGTCATTAATGAAAACCTTTACATTTATTCGCCTTGCATTCCACAAAGCAATTACGATTTCGATCTTTAATGTAAACGTTTACATTTTACCACCAAAAAAATTGAATGTCAAGCATTTTTTCGAGAAAAAAAATAATACTCTGCATGATGGATATCTCTATAATCTCCAATAAAATATTGCAGTAAACCTAACGTATTAATCAAATATTTTGCATCTTTTTAGGAAAGACTGATAAAAACATGAGATCCTTATATTTTTCCGTTTTGCTTGCCTCATCCTTACTCACTATGACGATGGGTCAGGAACAGTCCCCAAAACCAACTCCATACCGCACCGGCTGGACGACAGAAGGCATTATCTTTGGCTCTGCATTGACCGTTGCTTTCACTGCTTCTGCTCTGGACGACAATATTCCAACTCTATCTCTCTCTGAAATCTACGCGTTGGACAAAAATACGATTAACCCGATCGACAGAATAACGGCAGGAAATTTTTCCAGAACACAGTCAAAAATTAGCGATGTGCTGGTAGCAGGATGCATTAGTTCACCATTTCTCTTGATGCTGGACGATGGTATCAGAAGGGATGTGAATACAATTTCTACCATGTACCTGGAGACTGTCCTTTTTTCTACATTTACTCCTTCATATGGAAAAGGAAGTGTGAGAAGAATTCGTCCGTATGTCTATGGAAATACCGCTTCATTGGCAGATAAACAGGATTCAGATTCACGCCGGTCATTCTTTTCCGGACATGCAACGTGGGAGATCG
>CAJBTU010000226.1 GCA_903958625.1 uncultured Ignavibacteriota bacterium
AAGATCGAGATTCCTCACTTGCCCCTTCGGGGCTTCGTTCGGTCTACGACTCGTCTACGACCCGTAGGGTAGAGAATGACAATGAACAACTAATTATTCAAAAGTATCAAATTATTATTTTCCGAAACTATGGCTCATGCTTAAAATAAAAAAAGTCTGCACCGTTGAACCGGAGCAGACTTTTTTTGAGGCACGTTTCAATCCATAAAGGATCATAGAGCGACAAAATTTTTGCCGCAGGATGAATACCAAAATTTTTCTACATCTTCTTCTGCAATTCGTCCAGACGCTTCAGGTTATCGGTAGCGGTCTGGTTCTCGGGATCTATTGAAATAGCACGCCGGAAGTATTCCCTTGCCTTGGCATAGGATTTCATGTTTTGATATGATATGCCGGCCTGGATGTTGGCATCGATGCTTTTGCCGTTCAGTTCAAGCGCACGCTCGTATTGCTGGATTGCCAGATCGTATTGTGCCGATCCGTTGTATGCGATTCCCAGATAATAATGGATGTCAAAAAAATCGTTCCCGTAGGTGATCGCCTGCGACAGCAGATCGATCATCGGTTTAAAGTTTGCATTCTTGAAGAAGTTAATATAAAGAAACCGGTATGCGGTATAATATAGTGAATCAACCGTAACTGCTTTTTGAAAGAAATTATTCGCCGTGTAGCTGTCGCCATTACGGTCGTATAATTTTCCAAGAGCAAACGCTGCCGGGGCATAATCTTCCGCAATAAGAATCGCATCCTTATATTGCTCGATCGCTTTTTCGGTCTCCCCTTTTTCTTCCGCACGATAGCCGTCCTTGATGCGCTGCAATACTTCCATCGGAACATTTTTTTCAATGGTATTGATCAGGATGCGCAGCTGGTCGATGCGCTCTGTCAGCTCGTAGGCATAACTCTTTCTCATTACGTGAATGATCTCTTGTTTGGCTGTCCGGTAGTTTTTATTGTAGTACTCTTCCACCGATTTCAGCATGGAATAGAACGGCAACGGAAACTGCGCCGTATCTTTTGCAAGATTTTGGAGGAATCCTTCAGGAAACATCGGTTGTTTGGCACCCCAGCGCTTATTTACGATCCGCAAAAAAGTCTCATAAGAATTCATCAGCGAATATTTTTGCAGCCGCGCTGTGAGATCTTCGGAAACGACAACCTTCAATGCTGAGGCGGTGGTATCGGCAAAGTCCACCGAGAGATATGCGTATGCGAACGTCTCGATGACATATTTATATTTGAAATCGATCTTCCCCGCCGACGATCCCTGAACGATCCAGCGAATGGTCTGTTCGTCAAGCGCCTGGTTAAGAGAATCGCGGACCATCGAGGTCCGTTCAATCAAACCTTTGGTGCTTTCAAGAAGTATCTGAGAACTATCCTTTGTTTGCAGATTCTGGAAGGACTCTTTAGCGGCATTTTCGGAAATTGCCGTGAATTTTTTAATAAACTCTTCGGTTAAGGAGATCTTTTGTTTTGTATTGGCGCTCTTATCCGACAATGTTTCTCTGAATTTTTGTATCTGTTCGT
>CAJBTU010000227.1 GCA_903958625.1 uncultured Ignavibacteriota bacterium
ACAATACAACTGGTGATCACGACACGGGGCCGATAGTTCCGCTCACGGATGCTGTCGGGATGGAATTCGTTGAATCCATTGATCCCGCCGAAGTACATCCGTCCGTCGCGCCCCACACAAAGGGAATTGGTATTGAATTCATTGCTCTGCAGATTATTTTCGGCATCATAGGTTTTCACTTCAAGGGTTTTCACAATCAGTTTTGCAATTCCGCTGTTCGTGCTCATCCAAAGATTTCCGCGCGCATCTGGGAGGATTCCATAAATGTAGTTGTTCGGCAGACCCTGATCTGTAGTGAATCGTGTAAACGTCCCTTCTTTTTCGTTATACCTGTTCAATCCGCTTCCCGAAGTTCCGAACCATAGTGTTCCGCCGCTATCCTCGGCAATGGAAATAATGCCGTTGTCGCTTATGGATTTTTCATCGGCAGGATCAAAAAGAAACGAATGAAAACGGCCGGTCGTTTGGTCGAACAGATATGTTCCGTCAGTTGTACTGCCGAACCAGAGTCTTCCACGTCGATCCTCGAAGATCACACTGAGGGATGTTGTTTTGAGTTTGTACCGATTTGCAGAATCAGGCATAAAACGGTGAAACGGTCCGTCCGGTGAATCAAGACGATGCAATCCTGCGATCCTGCCCGAGGTGATCCAGAGAGAACCGCGGCGGTCGACCAGAAGATCAACAATCACATCGCTTGCGAGTTTTGTTGTATCGTGAGGGACTGCGGAGATCGTGCGGAATTTTTTTGTCGCCGGATTGTAGCGGACTATTCCGTTGTTGCGCGTGCCGAACCACATCTCGCCGCGCCATTCAACAATCGAATTGACGAACGGGACCGGTATTCCCCGTTTTGCCGCCGAATCGATAGGAAGATGTCTGAATATTCGTTCACCCATTAACCGGTAACTGATCCCTCCGCCATCGGTAGCGACCCAAAGTGTTCCCTTTGAATCTTCGAATAAGTGGCGGACACTTCGTTTCGGCAGCGACGTTGGATCGAAGGGAATGGAATAAACGCTTCCGAAGTTGAGCTTTTCAGGATCGAATTTTGCAATTCCGTATGTACCAAATCCAAACCACATCACGCCGCTTCGATCCTCAAAAATAGTCCCAACGGCATTGCTCGGCAAACTTCCCGGCACAAGCGGGTTCTGTGAAACTTCTTCAATTACTCCGCTCTTTTGATTAAGGATGTGCAATCCGTCATTCATTCCGAACCAAAGGCGGTCATGCGAATCTTCATAGACATAACCCGAATTATTGACCGTCAACGATGGGGGTGAGGTGAGTGTATTCCGGTATGTTGTAAAATCATCCGTTGTTCTATTATAACGGCTAAGTCCATCGGCAGTTCCGCACCACACCGTTCCCTGCCGGTCCGCTTGTACGATCCACACGGTGTTGTTCGCTATGCTTCGCTCATCATTCGGCCGGTGAGTATAATGGATGAATTGACCGCTGGCAGGATCGAACCGGCTCACGCCGTTCCGTGTTGCACACCACATTCTGCCTAAGGAGTCGCGCGTGATCGACCGGATTCCGTCGCTGGAAATGCTGCCATCGTTCTTTGGGTCATGGCGGAAATGACGGACGGCCATCGTTACCGGATCGAGGATAACAACCCCGGCCGAAGTACCCATCCATATGTGGCCCGATGTATCTTCACACAAACTTCTGATAACCAGTTCATTAAGATATCGATCCTTATGTTCCGGACAGTACCATCGGACAAACAATTCTGAGACAGGATCAAAACGGCACAGGCCGCGCGTATATGTTCCCACCCAGAGAGTTCCTTTTTTTGAAACAAGCAGAGAACCGATATAATTTGCCGGGAGTGTTGCGGTATCTTTCGCGGAATGGCGGAACACATGAAACCGCCGGCCGTCGTATCTGTTCAAACCGTCCTGCGTTGCAAACCATAGGAAACCGATCGTATCCTGCACGATTGACATCACACGGGATTGTGATAATCCTTCTTCTAATCCCAGATGCTCAAAATGGAACGATGACTGTCCCGTCAGGGAAATGGGGGCGAAGAGATAAAATATGATGAAGGATCGAGCGAGGCAATTCATACATTGTGACATCTGAAAAACAGGTTGTCCATTGTCATTCTGAACGAAGTGAAGGATTAACTTTCTGGATTCTTCCAATTCACTTTGTTAGGCGTAAGAATGATCGTGTCTTGTCATCCTCTACGAGTCGTAGACTGAACGAAGCCCCAAAGGGGCAAGTGAAGGATCCAGTTTTTGGATTCTTCAGTCGCATCGCTCCTTCAGAATGTCTGTCGCTTTGTCATTCTGACATTGATGTGAGATTTTTCAGATGTCTCACATTATTAAAAAAGAGCGAAACGGTATACGGATCCTTGTTGAGAGTTTCGCTGTAATGCCATCCCTGACATCTCAAAGATTCCGGGGATGCGGCTTATGCAGGTTTTTCTTCCGCAACGAGATGTGTCAATATTCTTTTGTTGATACCGTTTTTTTCGAAATCCGTCTTAGGTTTGTGCAGATGGTCGTCATCGACGATATATTTATATTCCGCTGCGTGTGTGGTTATAGCGGTGCCGTCAACGGTAACGGGAATATTTTCCGGCAATGCACTCATGGTTAGTGCGGCCGCGCGATGTTCCCGGTG
>CAJBTU010000228.1 GCA_903958625.1 uncultured Ignavibacteriota bacterium
AACCCAAAAAATCAAATTGGGGCATGCCGCTTCTGCTCACCATCATTGTCGGAATTATTTTTACATTTGTCGTCTTTTCACAACCACCCATTCAGGACCAAATGTCTGAGGGACAGAACAAAGCGATGCAAAAAAGAGTTGCCGACGGAAAAATGACACAAGAACAAATGGAAGCGGCAACCGAAAATAATCCTGCAAAACCCGGATCCCCGTTGTTTTTAATTTTGGGTGCCGTCGGTGTTGCACTAGCCGGAACATTCTCATTGTTTGCATACTCGGGAGTGTACTTTGCAGCCGGTAAACTTGTCTATAAATCTCCGATAACATATTCAAAGGTGATTGAAGTTGTCGGTTTGTCATTCTTTGTCTCAGCCATAGCATCGTTGCTCACAATGGTGATCGTTGTTGCCATGGGATCAATTTATGCATCATTGAGCCCGACATTATTGATCTCCGATTTCGATCCGATAAATAAAACGCACAAACTTCTTGCAGCTCTGAATGTTTTCGAATTTTGGTCAATGTTTGTTATCAGCGTCGGACTTTCAAAGGTGTGGAATACGACACTCGGTAAATCACTTGGAGTTGTTGGCGGAATTTGGGTGGTATGGACGTTGATGAAAGTATTTATCGACTTTGGATTTGGAATGTAATCACAATATCCCCGTCGGATCGACATCAACAATGATCTTCACATTGAATGTTGCCGACTGTTGCTGAACCTCCTGAACGACACGCGCTACGGAATGCCTGGCGCGTGTCCCGTTTTTATCCCCCTCTTTGTTTGCTTTGATAATAATCTGCCATCGGTATTCGTTTTTGATCTTCGAAAGCACGGCAGGCGACGGCCCAAGAATCGAATCTCTGTTCAGCAAGGAGAACAATTTGGTCCCGAATCCGATAGCCATTTGTTCAACATGCTTCTCAATCTTTCCCTTGAATTCAACAACGATCACCCGTGAGAACGGCGGATAATTGATTGACTTCCGGTATTCGATCTCTTCGTTGTAAAATCCGATGAAATCATGGTCTTGCACATGTTTTAAGGCATAATGACCCGGCTGTGAGGTCTGTATGATCACCTCACCCGCAAGCGTACTCCGTCCTGCACGTCCCGCAACCTGCGTCAGCAGCTGGAATGTACGCTCGGCCGAACGGAAATCAGGAAGCATCATTTGTGTGTCGGCGGAAATCACTCCGACCAGTGTGACCCTCGGGAAATCTAATCCTTTTGCTACCATTTGAGTTCCAAGCAGAATATCTGCACCGCCTTCCCCGAATTGCCGCAGAATTTTTTCGTGGGATCCTTTTTTGGAAGTTGTATCCATATCCATCCGCATGATTACCGCAGAAGGGAACAGAGAGACCAATTCCTGTTCAACGCGCTGCGTTCCAAATCCGTTCAGTGAAAATTCAAATCCTCCGCATTGCGTACAAACGGTCGGGGCCGGCTTCACTTTCCCGCAGTAATGACATCGCATATGCTTTTGGGTGGCATGGTATGTCATGGTGACATTGCACTGGTCGCATTGTTCCACATGACCGCATGAAGTACATTCGATGAAAGGGGCAAATCCGCGTCTGTTCTGCAGAAGAATGATCCCTTCTTTTTTTTCCAGGCGGTCACGGATCTTCGATTCTAGTACCGTTGAAATACTTCTTGAAAGATTCTCGAATGCCTTTTTCCCCTCATCTTTCGCTTTAATTTTTGCCTCAGCGTACAATCGCTTCCGTTCATCTACCATGTTCACTATTCGTACGGGAGGGAGCACGGCATTATCTGCTCGCTCACGGAGCGTGAGCAATGTATATTTGCCGTTCAGTGCATTTGTATATGATTCAAGTGACGGTGTGGCCGACCCTAAAACAACAATCGCATTATGCAGCGAAGCCCGCATGATCGCAACATCCCGTGCGTGATATCGCGGATTGGCATCGAATTGCTTATAAGAAGATTCATGCTCTTCATCGACGATAATAAGGCCGATATTGTTCAACGGAGCAAACAAAGCAGAACGCGGCCCAATAACGATCTTAAATTTTCCTTCTCTTGCGAGCCGCCAAGCGTCATACCGTTCACCGTCGGACATTTTACTGTGCATCCACACCACCAGTTCCCCAAAATGCACTTGAAAGCGTTTCACCGTTTGCGGTGTCAGGGATATCTCCGGAATCAGCACGATCGCCGTTTTATTCTGCGCAAGCGCATGACGGATCGATTCGATATATACTTGAGTCTTTCCGCTGCCGGTGATACCATGAAGCAAAAATATGCTGGAACGACCTTTATCAATGGCAGAGATGATATGTCCTACCGAACCGGTTTGTTCATCATTTAATCGTATAGAAAGACTTTTTGAAATATGATCGTCAATGATGAATGGAGTGGTGCGGTCGACTTCCTTTTGGGAGAGTGAAAGAAGACCCTGCTGTTCAAGGCTCTTTAGTATTGCCAGCGAAGAAGAGTGGGTCTTTAAGAATTGTTTTACATGAACGTCTTCTTTGGGCATTGTTCTGATGACGTCCCATAGCTCTCCTTGTTTTTTTCCCCGGAATTCTCGCGGTCCATCTTCCGCAGTCCGTAAAAAATACCACTCTTTTTTCGAACTTGGTTTTTTTGATGCTTGCTCTTCAACGGTAATTGCGCCGATTGAAGAGAGTTCATTCACGAGGGGATAGATGTTCTGTATCCCCGACCTTTTTTGTAAATGCAGAAGGGGCAACGGTCCATCCACAAGAGCATCAATGATCTTCCGTTGCTGTGCCGTTAAAGCCTGAGAGTGCGGGAATGTCCCCGTTAAGGATATCATCCGCTTACTGGTATGACTGAATCCTGCCGGGAGAAAAAGTTTTATGGTCTCACCGAGAGGTGTATTATAATAGTCTGATATCCATTCAGAGAGAGTAATATCAGCAGAACTGATGATCGGTTTTAGATCGACGATATCCTTGATCTGTTTGATAGTAAAATTCGGTTTTTCTTTTGGGAAACCGACGACGATACCAGTCAGCACTTTCCTCCCAAACGGCACAATAACGGCAGTGCCTAAAGTGACGATTGAATCAAACTGCGGCGGTATGCTATACGTGAAGAGCTGCGGCAGGGGAACGGGAAGTGCAACATTGATAAGAGTTAAGTTCATTTATTCAGGTACGGTTGAAGGTAATGCAGAAAACGTTCTGTAGCTCCGCAGTGTTCGCGGACAAATGTTCCGGAAATTTTTCCGGCGTGCACACGGTCGGAACTATTTCCCAACAATGTCCTCAAGAGACGATAAAGATCCCTCTCGTTTTCTATGACGAATCCGCCTCCAAGGCGTGCAAGGTCCACTGCTTCCTGAGAATTAGTATGCTTTGGTCCATAGATGACCGGAAGATCAAAGACTGCCGGTTCGAGGATGTTGTGGATGCCCTGCCGAAAACTTCCACCCACATACACGACATCGGCATATTGATACAGCGCTACAAGCACGCCAATGCTGTCGATCAAGATAACCTTTTCTCCGCGATAATTGTTCATTTCAGAGAACCGTATGAAAGAGATCTTCTCAAGAAGTTTAGACTCCAGTTCTTCCAGATGCTGAACAGTCGGTTCATGGGGAACAATGATAGTCAATAATGAGTCTTCGTTTTTTTGAATTTTAAGAAGTACAGGAATAATAATATCGTCATCCTCTGCCCAACTTTGTCCGACAATAAAGATTTTTTTATTCTCCGTTATGGAAGGGGAGAGTAAATGTTTCTGACGCGCATCATGACTTCTCATCATCACTTGATCGAATCGTGTATCACCGATTGCATTGATGATCGGCGCGGTGATTCCAAACTCCTGAAAAGAATTCTGATCGTTCTTTGATACGGTCAGGATATAGGAAAAGCAATCGTACAGTGAACGATGGAACTGGCGGAAGATTGGTAACTTGCGAAGAGTATGGTCTTTCATCGTTGCATTGGCAATGACAACGGGGATATTATTTTTCTTCAGAGCAAAGATCATATTGGGCCAGATATCATACCGCACCATGATTGCAACGCTCGGTTTCACAATATCAATGAATTTTTTCACGCCCCTATAGGAATCAAATGGAATATACGATATGACATTTGCGCCTTTATAATTTTTCGAATTTTCAAAGCCTGACGGAGAAAAGAATGTGGCGATAATTTGAATGTGCGGATGATCTTTCCGTATCGCTGAAATAATAGGTTTCGCCTGTTCAAATTCTCCGAGTGAAGAAGCGTGAAACCAAAAACGGGTGGCACTGTTATTCTTTTCAATGTTCGTTTTTAGTTCGGAGAATAAATTCTTGCGTCCAAGAATACCTCTTCGGATTTTTTTATTTACGAAGCCGCCTAAATGAAACACGATCCACAAAAGTGGAACTGCAACGATGTTGTAAAGAAGGAGATAGATGTTCATCATATATTTATTTATTCAATATATGTATAGCATGTTTTTAGTGCAACGAAGAGGACATTTTTGTCTTTGATCATATTCATTAAGATTAATACCAACATATTCTTAAAGAAAATTAATCATGATAGTAAGTAATAGCTTGACATATGGAGGAACATGTGCTATATTATTAACTCTTCAATGTAATGTTCTTTGAGAAAAGTTTAAATTGGTAGTTGACAAACGGAATTATTTGTGTTATATTTGTAACCCGTTTGGAAACAAACCGACGGTAATTGTTCTTTGAAAATTTGTGTGTACGGCTCAACAAGTCAAAACTAGACGTTTCATTTATACAAATTCTCACAGTTGAAAATAAAGAAATTTATTACAATGGAGAGTTTGATCCTGGCTCAGGACGAACGCTGGCGGCGTGC
>CAJBTU010000229.1 GCA_903958625.1 uncultured Ignavibacteriota bacterium
CATCGCCGGTGATGCCGATTGCTTTAAGACTGGCAATGCGTACAACGCCGAAGAGGACGATGTCGTACAGGTCAACGAAATACCCCAACGCAGCAGCGATCACTGCAAGTATGAGTCCGGTATTTTTTGATGTTGTCATGTGATGTAACAGTTATTTATGTGTTATATGCCCACCGGATCGCAGAAACAGCCATCGCCATTCCTCCGCCAGAACTGACAAGGAATATAAGATCGTTCTTCTTCAACTTGTGATTCACTACCGCATCACCCATTGCCATGGCAATGGCGGCGCTTCCCGTGTAGCCGTATTTGTCCATAACATTGTGCGATCTATCATGCGGAAGAGAAAGCGTGTCGAGCGTTTGATTGATGCTGTTGATATTGATCTGCGTAAAGAAAAATTTATCGATCGCTGAAACAGGCTGCTGTATCTTCTGCGCCACTTCATTAATGAGCTTCGGCCAATATGTTGCATTAGTTTCGAGCGGAATTTTTTTCGCAAACCGCAACAGATGATCTTTATTCTCGATCGCTTCATGCGTTACTTTGATCGCCGTTCCACCGGCATAGATACCCATGTAGTCGTGGTACTGCCCGTCCGTGAGAAGCTTCGTGTGAAGAATGCCCGTCTCTTCCGTTGACGGTGCCAGAATTGCCGCACCTGCACCATCGGCAAAGAGTGTTGCAATCTTCTTGTCGGAAAAATCAAGGTAACGGCTCATCAAATACGCGCCGACGACCAGAACATATTTGTATTGGTCGTCACTCACAATAAATTTCGATCCCACGTCGACTGCAGTGACAAATCCGGCACATGCGGTATTGATATCAAATGTGCCTGCATTCACCGCACCGAGTTTATATTGAACGACCGATGCCGTCGACGGCGAGATATAGTCCGGTGTATCGGTCGAAATAACGATCAAATTCAGGTCCGACGCTTTAAGATTGGCGGCTGCCAATGCTTTTTGCGCTGCTTCAACAATAAGATCCGACGTGACCTGTGAATCGGATGCATACCGGCGCTCATGGATGTTCCGGTTTGTTTTTAAGAACGAATCAACATCTTCATTATAGAGTTCATTGAAATATGAGTTCGGAACGATACGTTCCGGCGCATAATGTCCTGTTGCAATAATTTTCGCTCTTCTCATAGTCTCTATTTTTTCCAATGATGCTCCGCATCTGATTACTGAAAACTTACATTGTCAATTTTGTGATCTTGCAATAATACCATTTTGCAATTTTTATACGTCTACCACACCATACCGCCATCCACACTCAACACAATACCGGAAACGTAAGCTGATTCATCTGATGAGAGGAACAGATACGCATTGGCAATATCGATCGGTTCACCGAGCCGCTGCATCGGAGTCCGTTCTTTGATATTATTGATAACTTTTTCCGGCACGGTTGCGATCATATCGGTGGCAATAAATCCCGGAGCCACGGCGTTTACCGTGATCCCTTTCCGTCCAAATTCACGCGCCCATACTTTTGTCATACCGATAACACCGGCTTTTGCCGCAACATAATTGGTCTGACCAAAATTGCCGTAAAGACCAACAACGCTGGATGTGTTCACGATCTTTCCGTATCCTTTCCCCACCATGTATGGCGAAACGGCCTTCGTCATATTGAATACCCCTTTCAAATTCACGCTGATCACCAGATCGAATTGTTCTTCCGTCATCTTCGTCAGTGTTGCATCACGGGTTATTCCTGCATTGTTCACAAGGATGTCGATCGTCCCGAATTTTTCAACGGCAGTTTTTGCTAATTGTTCACATTCCGGCAAACTGGCAACATTCACTTTCACCGCAATAGCTTTTCCGCCATTGGCTGTGATCTCCCCGGCCGTCGTCTGCGCTTGTGCTTCATTAAGGTCTGCCACAATTATGGAAGCACCTTCGCGGGCAAAAAGATGTGCTGTTGTCTTTCCTATTCCCTGTCCTGCTCCGGTGATAACGGCTACTTTATTTTGTAGTCTCATACTTACTCCTGTTCTTACTTTTTATAGAGCGCTTTTTTCTTTTTGCGCCATACGGTATCAAATTCTTTGTAGAAATCGTTCATCTGTTCGTAGAAGATCTCCATCATGGCAAGATTTTCTTTCCACCGCTTCTGGTCGGGCGATCTGTCTCCGCTCAACTGATGCAGGAATGATTCTGCTAAAGAAATATTCTTCCTGACCGTTCCCATATTAAAATGGAAAACGCTGATGAAGATCTCGCTGTCGGCGATATAGTAGTCCTTCCGGCTGTCTGCCCCGTTACTTTTTTTTATGAAACCAAGCGAGTTGAGACGGCGTGTCGCCTCGGAGATGAGACCTTTGCTTCGGTTGAGGAGCCGGCAGATTTCGCCGAGCGACATTGCTTCCGGTGTGGTAAGAAGTAGACCGATGATCAGTCCGTTGAGGCGTTTGAATCCGTACGATGCATACAGATTTCCGTATTCTTCAACGAACAGTTTCTGCTGCGACGTGAGTTTGTGGATCACCGGTATCCCCTTGCGTTCTGAATGTTCTGAAAATAGTAAACATTCAAAACTATAAAAGCAAGGACATATTTAAAACAAAAACGCCGGGCATTGCTGCCACGGCGTTTTATTTTTGATAGAACATATTTTCAGGATGTTCTATAGTCGCTCAATTGTTAAGAACTCAGGAACAACCAGAAGTACTGCCGCACTGCGTGCATTTATAACATGCACCGGAACGGATCATTAAACTCCCGCATTCATGACACGGAGGCGCATCGGCCTGAGTCTGAAATACGTATTTTTCGCCCCTTTCGGCGGCACTAATCGTTTCAGCTCTTGCCTCAACTTTAGGAACCGTTTCCAACACTTGTGTCTCCGATACCATGGACATTGGCTGATCGTCTTTCGGCAGGAATTTCAATCCTAACCAGCGGAAGATATAATCGCAAATCGATTTTGCAATCGGGATATCCGGATTCTGCGTGAAACCGGAAGGTTCAAACCGCATGTGACTGAATTTATCCACCAGAACTTTAATCGGAACACCATATTGCAGTGCAATCGAGATTGAAGTTGCAAATGCATCCATCATGCCGGAAAGAGTTGATCCTTCCTTCGACATCGTGATGAATACTTCCCCCGGCATACCGTCTTCATACATCCCGGCGGTGATATATCCTTCATGCCCCGCAATACTGAACTTGTGTGTGTAAGAGGCTCGTTCGTTCGGCAAACGGCGTCTTGCCAGACGCAGATCAATTTTCTTTTCCTCTTTTTTCTTGTCACCATCCAACGAGGTAGACAAAGGTTGTGTCCGTTTGCACCCGTCGCGGTACACTGCAACAGCCTTTAATCCCAGTTTCCATGATTCAACATATGCCTGCATAATGTCTTCCGGAGTAATATCGGTCGGCATATTCACTGTTTTGGAAATAGCGCCGGAAAGGAACGGCTGTGTTGCACCCATCATTTTAATATGTCCCATATATTGAATGGAACGTTTTCCTTTTGATGGTTTGAAGGCGCAATCAAAAACGGAAAGATGTTCTTCCTTCAAGAATGGCGCCCCTTCGATCGTATCGTTCTTATCGATAAAGGAGATTATGTGTTCGATTGCTTCGCTGTCATAACCCAATTTGCGAAGAGCTTCGGGTACGGTCTGATTCACGATCTTCATCATTCCGCCGCCAACCAATTTTTTGTATTTAACAAGCGCGATATCCGGTTCTACGCCGGTGGTATCGCAATCCATCATAAACCCGATTGTGCCTGTCGGCGCAAGAACTGTCGCCTGCCCGTTACGGTATCCGTGAATTTTCCACAGTTCGATCGCATCTTTCCACGACGCGCTGGATGATTCCCATAATTCATTCGGAACATAATCTTTGGATATTTTATCGGCGTGGATGCTGTGTTTATTCATAACGCCAAGCATCGGTTCACGATTTACCGCATATCCTTTAAATGGTCCGGTATGTTCAGAAATTCGCGCCGACTGAGCATATGCTTCGCCGCACATCAACGATGTGATTGCCGCGGCATATTCACGACCTGAATCGGAATCATACGCAAGACCGCGTGCCATTAACAGTGCTCCGAGGTTTGCATATCCTAAACCGAGTGGACGATAGTCGTGGCTGTTTTTTTCGATCGCCGGTGTAGGATAACTTGCGTTATCAACAAAAATTTCCTGCGCTGTGATCGTAAGATCAACGGCATATTTGAATGACTCAACATCAAACTCACCATCATCGGTTCTGAACTTCATCAAATTAAGTGAGGCGAGATTGCAGGCAGAGTCATCCAGATACATGTATTCGCTGCATGGGTTCGAAGCATTGATGCGCGCTGTATTAGACGATGTATGCCATGCATTCACCGTTGTATCGAATTGCATACCCGGATCACCGCACAGCCAGGCTGCTTCAGCAATTTGACGCATCAGATCTCGCGCACGGTACGTATCAACAACTTTTCCGCCTTTTATGGATTTGGTCTGCCATTCCTTGTCTTCAAGTACTGCTTTCATGAAATCATCAGTAACCCGAACGGAGTGATTGGCATTTTGGTAGGAAACAGAATCATACGCACCGCCCGGCACATTGAATCCTCCGTTATAGCCGGAGTCAATCAACGCCCATGCCTTTTTTTCTTCAACCGCTTTACAGTTAATGAACTCTACGACATCCGGGTGGTCTGCATTCAGTATCACCATCTTTGCTGCACGGCGTGTTTTACCGCCGGACTTGATCACACCGGCAAATGCATCAAACCCTTTCATAAAAGATACCGGTCCGGAGGCGGTTCCGCCGCCGGCGAGCGTTTCTTTTGAGGAACGAAGCGTGGAAAGGTTCGATCCTGTTCCGGAACCGAATTTAAAGAGCATTCCTTCTGTGCGTGCAAGCGCAAGAATAGATTCCATAGAATCCTGTACGGAATTGATAAAGCATGCGGAACATTGCGGTTTTTCCTCAACGCCCACATTGAACCACACCGGACTGTTGAACGCCATATATTGGTTCACGAGAATGTAGCAGAGTTCGTTATAGAACACTACCGCATCTTGGTCCGTGGCGAAATAATTCTGCTTGCGGCCCCAGTTAACTGTCGATTTTGCCACACGGTCAACTATCTGCCTTACGCTTGTTTCGCGCTCCGGAGTGTTGATGAGACCGTGAAAATATTTGGATACGACAACATTAGTAGCAGTCATTGACCAGGATTTCGGAATCTCAACATTCTTCTGCTCGAATATCTTCTCCCCCTTCTCGTTGGTAATTACCGCAGATCTCAATTCCCATTCAATCTGATCAAACGGATGGACACCCGCTTGAGTGAAAAAACGACGGAATGTGAGCCCTTGAGACCCCGATTTCTTCGCTGATGCGGTTTCTATTACCGCTACTTTACTGTCACTCATTAGGTTATGCCCTCTTGTTAATTAAAAGTATTTTATAAAATTGGTATGAATAGTCTGAATTAGGACTTACTTATTATTTTTGTTCCAACAATGGTAAAAACGCAAAAACAAACCCTCATTCCCTGCTATTAGAGAATGCCACTGTATTATCGCACAATATTAACGTAAAGATAGTACCGGAGAGAACAACGTCCTGTGTAACTGTATGCGAATATAGATGGTTACAACACTCAAGTCAAGGACAAAATGAAGTCTTTTTTCTGCCGGAATACACGTTAAAAACTTAACTTGACAAATAAATGAATTGGAAAGTCATGTTTGACATTCGCCACATAATACCGTTATAGAATTTTATCAACGTCAGCATGATTGCCTCTTTGGAAAACAAAAAACTCGCCGTAAATACGATAAAAGCGATCTATAACGCACATCAATATATAACGGTCAACAAATAAATTTTTCCTGCAGAAATATTGTCCATCAAATTATCTGTCCGGAGAAATATTTACGCAAATAATTACGGCGAAAAAATTAATTTAAAAAAATCTTTTTTTCCTTCCCGGCGACGTCCATATTAATTTCCTTACATTGACTTTAGGGCATTTTTTTGATAAATTTTACAGTTGTATTTTTTTTCTACATAAATCGTTCTTCTATGGAATCATACATACCCATTTTTCTGATGATCGGAGTAGCGGCATTCCTCGGCATCGTATTTCTTACGTTGCAACGATATCTAGGACCTCATCGTCCCAATCCCGAAAAACTTTCCACGTATGAAAGCGGTATGCCGCCGGTTCGATCAGCACGTGAACGCTTCTCCGTAAAATATTATATGGTAGCCGTGCTGTTTATTTTGTTCGACATTGAGGTGATCTTCTTGTATCCGTGGGCCGTGAACTTCCGTGCGTTAGGATTGTTTGGATATGTAGAAATGATCATTTTCATCCTGATTCTTCTGGTAGGCTATCTGTATATATTGAAAAAAGGAGCATTGAAATGGGATTAGAACACGCACTGGGTGATACCGCACTGACAACCACTATCGACTCGGCGATCAATTGGTGCAGAAAAAATTCTATTTGGCCGATGCCGCTGGGAATTTCCTGCTGCGGTATAGAAATGATGGCGTTTGCCATGCCGCGTTTTGACGTAGCACGTTTCGGAGCTGAGGTATTCAGATTCTCTCCGCGGCAATCCGATCTATTATTAGTAGCCGGAACAACAACCTACAAAATGGCAACCGTTGTACGGAAAATTTACGACCAGATGCCTGATCCTAAATGGGTTATCGCAATGGGTGCATGTACATCATCCGGCGGCATGTATCGGACCTATTCCGTTGTTCAAGGGATCGACCAATTCCTGCCTGTCGATGTTTATGTCGCCGGCTGCCCACCGCGTCCCGACAATCTGCTTCACGCGTTAATGATGATACAAGAAAAGATCCAGCGCGGTGAAAGCAGAAGCACACCGATGACGGTTGCAGCTGAACGGCGGGAACAACAACTGCTCCAAATACAAGGCGTGAATAATAACTGATCTTCTCTTATTATAGACACAAAGTTAAAAAAACATCCTATAATTAGTTTTTACCAATTCGCACGACGTTTAGAATACTGACCTTATGCTTACAGCGGTAGTAGAAAAACTCAAGACCAAATTCCCAAATGATGTTATTTCTTCGAACGAATTCCGCGGAGAAACAACCGTTCATGCCAAAAAAGAGAACATTGTTGCCGTCTGCCGTTTTCTGTGCGACGATGAATCCTCTCTTTTTGATTACTGCACGGATATCTGCGGAGCCGATGCGTATACACCGGAAAATCGATTTGAAGTAATTTATAACCTTTACTCCACCAGACTGAATCATCGTATCAGAGTGAAAGTCTTCATTGATGAGTCAGACCTTCATTGCCCGTCGGTGATTTCCGTATGGGCCGGAGCAAATTGGCCGGAACGCGAAACATTTGACATGTTTGGAATTATTTTCGACGGCCATGACGACTTACGACGGATGTATATGCCGGAAGAGTTTGAATATCATCCTCTCCGTAAAGATTTCCCGATGATGGGGATTCCAGACTCAATACCACTTCCACGAAAATAAATACTAATAGAACGATACGATGAATTTAGAACAGGCAATGGAAGTCCGGCAGCAAAAGATTTTGGCTGCCCTTGAGAATAAAGACACCAGCGTATATTTCAAAGATGCGCTTGACAACGAAATGGTCCTCAATATGGGTCCGCAGCATCCGGCAACGCACGGCGTTCTACGGCTGCTCATTAAGTTGGATGGGGAAACGGTAGCGGCTTGCGTTCCTGAACTCGGTTACCTGCACCGTGGTTACGAAAAACTTGCAGAAAACTGCTCCTATCACGAATTTATTCCTCACACAGACCGTCTCGACTACCTCTCCCCGCTCATGAATAATACCGCTTATGTTCTGGCGGTGGAAAAACTTGTGGGTATCGAAGCACCGAAGCGTGCGCAGTATATCCGGACGATCATTTCGGAAATGGCGCGGGTCTCATCACATCTTCTGGGCATCGGCGCTCTGGCAATGGATGTTGGCGCATTAACAGTGTTCACGTGGACGTTCCGCGAACGGGAAAAGATGTATGATATCTTTGAGTTGCTGACCGGTGCCCGGTTTACGACCAGCTTTACGCGTGTCGGTGGGTTGGCGCATGACATGACTCCCGATGTTATTACTGCCGTGAAGGAATTCTTCGATCAATTTCCGGAAAAGTTCAACGAATGTATCACTATGTTGAACACTAATAGGATCTTCGTTGAACGATTGGACGGCGTCGGTGTTATTTCGAAAGAAAAAGCGATTGCCATGGGTATGAGCGGGCCGAACCTGCGTGCGGTCGGCGTGGATTGCGATATTAGAAAGACTCAGCCATATCTTATCTATAATGAACTCGATTTCAGCATACCGGTGTTCAATGACGGCGACTGTTTATCCCGGTATTACGTCCGTTTGAATGAAGTGAAGGAAAGCGTCAAGATCATCCGTCAATGTCTTGAAAAGATGCCGGCAGGATCTGTCCATGCGAATGAACCGAAAAAGGTTCTTCCGCGAAAAGAACAAGTCTACACAAGAATGGAAGAATTGATTCATGACTTTATGCTGATCAATTTCGGCGTGAATCCTCCCGTCGGCGAAGTCTATCATGCCGTGGAAGCATCAAAAGGCGAATTGGGATTCTATATTCAGTCCCGCGGTGAAGGACATCCATGGAGATTGAAGATCCGGTCTCCTTCATTTATGAATTTACAGTCCACCTCGATGCTCGTTGAAGGAGGCATGATCTCCGACATCGTTGCCGTGCTTGGAAGTCTTGATCCGGTGATGGGTGAAGCAGATAAATAGTTGTTCACCGTTCATCGATCCATAACCGTTGGATTTTTTTTATTCCGTTAATTTTTTATCAATATGCTCAATCAAGAAAATCTCGAAAAAGCCAAAGCCCTTTTCACCCGTTATCCGGAAAAGAAAGCAGCACTCTTGCCCATACTTTGGATTGCTCAGGGACAAGAAGGATGGATCTCCCAAGAGATGATGAAGTTCATCGGCGATCTTGTCGGAGTTCCGTATGCCCATGTTCTTGGCGTGGTGACGTTCTATACCATGTACAATGACAAGAAACTTGGAAAACATCATATTGAAGTATGCACAAATGTGGCATGCCTGCTGCGTGGTTCCGATAAAATTCTTTCTGCAGTAGAAAAAGCGTGCGGAACGAAACTTGGTTCTACATCGGCAGACGGTAAATTTACCATCAGCGAAGTTGAATGCATGGGTGCCTGCGGCGGCGCTCCTATGCTGGCGATCGGCGAGGAATACCATGAGCATTTGACCCCGGAGAAGACGGAACAACTTCTCGCAAATTTGAAATAATTCATCCGTCCCACTGCAATACCATTTTATTGAGATTATGGAAAAATACATTCTTCCGGAAATAAAAAATTATCACGAGATCGAAGTCTATGAACGGCACGGCGGTTATGTTGCTCTGAAAAAAGTGCTGAACATGAAACCGGACGAAGTGATCGACGAGGTGAAAAAATCGGGCCTTCGCGGCCGCGGAGGAGCATGTTTCCCCACGGGCTTGAAATGGTCGTTCATGCCAAAAGGAAATGATAAGCCAAAATATCTAGCGGTAAACGGCGATGAATCTGAACCCGGTACATTTAAGGACAGACAGATTTTCGAATTCAATCCGCACCTGATGATCGAAGGAATCATCATCGGATGCTATGCGATGGGGATCAATGCGGCATATATTTACATCCGCGGCGAGTACGGGAAATGGATAAAAATGGTGGACAAAGCCCTTTCCGAGGCCTATGCCAAAGGATATATCGGCAAGAACATCCTCGGCACCGAATTTTCCACCAACATTTACACCCATCAGGGTGCTGGCGCATATATCTGCGGCGAAGAATCCGCATTGATGAATTCTGTTGAAGGCGAACGGGGTTATCCGCGAGTAAAACCCCCTTTCCCTGCGCAGAAAGGATTGTGGGGCGCGCCAACAACGATCAATAATGTGGAAACAATGTCAAATGTTCCTCTCATCATCAATAACGGAGCGGAATGGTATTCAAAGATCGGTGTGGCAAAACATCCCGGACCAATCCTTGTGGGCATCAGCGGGCATGTGAATAATCCCGGCGTTTACGAAGTTCCAACCGGTGTTTCATTGCTGTCATTGATAAATGATTCGCAATATGGAGGAGGCGTTCCGGGCGGGAAAAAAATAAAAGCTGTTATTCCCGGCGGATCATCCACTATGGTCCTTCGCGGTGAAAACCTAGACGGTGTGAACATGGATGCCGATTCGTTGAAAGCGGCCGGTTCGTCCGTCGGGACGGCAGGCATCATGGTGATGGATGAAGATACCGATCTTGTCCGCGTTCTTGCGCGCATTGCACATTTTTACCATCATGAATCCTGCGGACAATGCACACCGTGCCGAGAAGGAACCGGATGGCTTGAAAAAATGCTGCATCGTTTTGAGCACTATGAAGCACGGCAAGAAGATGTTGACATGCTCGTGAATGTTGCCAACCAGATTGAAGGAAATACAATCTGTGCACTTGGCGACGCTGCTGCCTGGCCGGTGCAGAGTTTTGTTAAGCGGTTTCGAGAAGAGTTTGAAAAACGCGTAAAAGAGAAAGTAGAAATCAGCGCTGCCTAATCTCTGAATAGTGTCTGCGCCGATAATAAATTATCGGCGTTTTTATTTCTCCGCATACTTTTTTATCATAGGATCAGTTTGAAGAATACGATACTTCTTCTTTTTGTCATCCTCCCCTGTCTTGTCGTTTCGCAGCAGCACCCGCTTGCCGTTGAATCCGCCACACTTCTTGAATCCGGACATGCGCAATTTGATTTCGGAGTGTCGCATTTTCGCCGTCAACCATTTCCTCTCTCCGGATTAACCGGAAATTTATCGAAATTCGGGAACATTCGGTTTTGTATCTCGC
>CAJBTU010000230.1 GCA_903958625.1 uncultured Ignavibacteriota bacterium
GGAATATACGAGCTATCATCACAGATAGCTCGTTGGATTTTGAAAATCAGAGACACCATCATTTGGCCTCTTCATTTATAAATTCCGCGAGCGCTGAATGACCAGAACCGTCCCCAAACTAAAAAAATCCACAAACATTTCTTCTTTTCCTTCGTCCGTGTTTGGTTCATCCGTAACTGTCTTTTTGGTCTTAATGACCGTTTCAATGATGTCCAGTGCATTAATTATTTTTGAATCGAGTAACATTAAACCCTCCGTTTGCAGATCGTTACAATTATTGTGACAATCGCCTGTATTTTCTAATAGATATATACCCCGCAACTTGTCTGAAGGAACACTGCGTGACTGCAGGGATGATTTATTTGATTCTCCGGACGATCACCAATAAAAAGATTATTGTTGAATAGATTGGTGAAGCAATATTTCACCAATAAGACAAATATGTCGTAATATGATTATCGCTAAAATCGTAACGTTTGATTTCGATAAACTACGCATACACGTGATAGCATATTAAAGTATTTATTACTAAATCGTATACGCAAGCTATTGTCCAACGAAAAAATTAAGGTATGTATTTGCTTAAAACGAGACCTAATATTGTTCTAATACAAATTGTATTACGGAGAGATGATACTCTATGTCGTCGATGAATGTCTATACGCACTATGATCTTACCAGTTTGGCAGAGAAGTTTGCAAAAGACATTAAAGTCCGTCACGAGAATGCGGATTATTTTGCACCGGAATATCTTATCGTTCAAACAGCCGGTATGAAGCGATGGCTCGCATTGGAATGTGCAAAACAGAATTCCGTCTTTGCCAATGTTACCTCAATGATGCCGCGACAGTTCATCAAACGACTTGGTTTCATTCTATTGAATGAAAAAGAGACAGCCACAATGTTCGACAGCGGTATACTGACTTGGACGCTTTTTAAGATCATCAGTAAGGATCTCGAAAAAAATACGAGAGAACTCGATGATATCCGGGCTTACCTCGGAGCAAAAGACATACAGATGAAACTTTTTTCTCTGTGTGAAAAAGTTGCCGATATTATGGATCAGTATATGCTTTACCGCAGTGATTGGCTGAAATCCTGGGAACAGGGGGAAAGGTTATTTACAGAGAACAATGCAGAGATTTGGCAGAGCTATTTGTGGCGGAGGATCATCGAAGAAAATGCCGGAACCGGTATAGCAAATCCGGTCGATCTGCCTGCAGCGCTCATTGATAAACTGAAACTGTTAAGTGATAAAGAAAAAGAACTGCTGCCGAAAAGGTTGTCACTGTTCGGAATGTCACTGCTCCCGCCTGAATATTACCGGGTGTTTTCTCAGCTTGCGAAGGTGATTGATGTTTCGCTGTATCTGCAGGTGCCGACCATCGCGTTTATGGGTGACACACTGTCCGATAAACAGGTGCAATGGAGGGTGAACAACATTGAAACATTCCGGAAACTTGGATTGGAGAATACGTACAAGGAAAACAGATTGCTGCGGAATTTTGGCATAACATCTAAAGAATTTATGAATTTGATTCTTGATCAGGATGTCCCGACGGAACTATATGATCTTGAGTCGATCGTACAAAAGGATTCAGAACATCTATCGCTGCTAAACCGTGTTCAGACGGATATTATTATTTGTAAAGATACTCTGTACGAACCATTACCAGTGCCTGAGGACGATTGGAGCATAAGACTGGCTTCATGCTATACACCTCTTCGGGAAGTAGAAGTTCTTCATGACCTGTTGCTTGATTGTTTTTCAAAGGATGCTACACTTTCTCCGTCAGATGTCCTCATTGTTACTCCGGATATCGCGGCATACTCACCCTACATTGCAATGGTGTTTGAGGATGCAGCGGTGCGATGCGGTACACACATTCCATATTCTATTGCAGATCAGTCATTATCCCAAGACCATCTTTTTCTGCGGTTTGTTGAGGACTGTCTGCATGCTGCGACACAACGTTTTGAAGCCTCCCGAATTGTTCCTCTTTTTGAACGGTCGATGCAGCTTCAGGTGAACCCGCTTTCCGCAAATGACCGTAACGAACTTGTGAAATGGTGTACCAATAGCGGTATACGGTGGGGGTATGATCAGCAACACCGGATATCAATGGGGTTCACCGATTCCGATGCATTTACATTCCGGAAAGGTGTTGACAGGCTCATTGCGGGATACGTGATGGATGATGATGAACTTCTTGATTCCGGGCTTTATCCAGTCGTTGCTGCAGAAGGATCGAATGCGGAGTTACTCGGAAGATTTGCCGAGTTCATAGATTCATTTGCCGCGCTTGTGATGAATACCGGCAGTTCAATGCCGATCGATGAATGGAATGGTCTTGTTGCATCGATGATCCGGAATATATTCGGTACTGGTGATGATACGGAAGAGACGGATTCGGCAAATGGTATTCTTCACAATATCATGATGACGATGCGTGAACGGTCAGTGATCTCGGGTGTTGGCGATCAGAGAATTCCGTTTCCGGTCTATCTTCGCGGTATCCGTGGATTGCTGGAAACCAGCGATGCTGCGAAAGGATTCTTTACCGGAGCAGTCACCGTTGCCGGGATGGTGCCGATGAGATCCATACCATTCCGGATTGTGGCGATGCTGGGAATGAACCGTGGGCTTTTCCCAAGGCAGTCCCGTCAACCGTTATTCGATCTGATGACCATTAAGCCAAGAAACGGTGACAGGAATCTTCTTCATAGTGACCGCTATCTTTTCCTTGAATCGATTCTTTCCGCAAAAGAGCGGCTTATTATGACGTGGACGGGATTTGAGGTTGATTCCGGGAAGGTCACTCCTCCTTCAGTGTTGATCAATGAATTCATCGATCACCTCAATAGGGAATATAGAGCTTCCGATGGAACAAAATCAGGAGAATCGGTTACGGTTCAATATCCTCTGCAGCCGTTCTCACAGAGGTATCGTTCCGCGAAGCAGGAAGACCAGAAATTGAACACGTGGAACCGCTCGCTGTTCAGGGAGGACAAAGACAAACGGTTCAGGGACTCGTTGTTTCAATGGAAGAATACAAGAGAAACGGCGATCAATGATTCCATAGTTAACGGAAATACTATTATTGAAACCCTCTGTGATCCCATCAGCTCTTTTCTGCAATCTTGCGGAATATCTTCAGATGCCTACGACCGTTTTTTGGAAGATTCCGAACCATTTACCATGACCGGGATGTCGGGATGGCAAACGCGGGAGGCTATCGGCAAAGAAATCTTTGACAAAGATGCAGCAGCATTGTCATTGCTCCAGGAAAATGCGGTGATCCCGGATGGTATTGGCGGAGAAATGATGATCGATGAACAGCGCAGGAAACTGAAATCGAGAATCGAATTAATGCAGTCTATTATACCCGAACCGTTGTTTGGAAAGTATCGAGTAAATGAGAAGATAGGGGCAAAACAGTATTGTATAGAGTGTGATAAAGTGGCTTTGTCAGTTGGAGGGACCGAAAGGAGGGCCCTTATAGCTGAGTTCGGAGATGTGAAACTTGAGAATAATTTTATGCGAGCAGATAAGATTCTGAAATCATGGATTCGGCATATATTTCTGAATCTTGAAATGCAAACTGCGACAACGCTTGTTGCATTAGATAAGACCATCAAATTCAGTTCAATGGATAAAAAGGCTGCAAAAAAAATCATTGATTCCCTGGCAGCGCTTTCACTTCAGAATATGATTTCTCTGATCCCGTTTTTCCCCGAACTATCCCTCTACCTTTTTGAAAATCTTGCCGATATGGATACCACAAGAAGTAAGTTATGGGAAAAACTGGAGGTCGCGTTCGGCCGTGGTTATAACGGTGAAGAGAATTTGGACATTTGGATGCGCGGCGCATTTGAAGATGCCGATTCATGGGATGAAGCAATAAGCAAAATTCCAAACGGTGAAAAATCTTTCATCACAACTGCCGAAGAGGTATTTATACCGATGAAACAGTATATGACGGAGGGACAATGAATCCGGGGAACACACTGAACGTAGCAAAAATACCTCTGGACGGATCGGTCTGCGTTGAAGCAAGTGCCGGAACGGGGAAGACGTATGCCATTGCATTAATTGTGCTTCGTCTCATTCTGGAGCGCGGTCTCGAAATGTCTTCGATGTGCGTCATGACATTCACGAAAGCAGCAACAGCGGAATTGTCCGACCGGATTGCGGATTTTTTACGGTTGACACAGCAGTATGTGTTGGATCCTCAGAAAGTACCGGAAATGAAATATGCTGCCGTCTATCAATTGGTGAATGATATACGGTTAACGATCAATGATGATGAAGTGATCCGGCAGCGGATTGCATCGGCGCTGCTGAATATCGATCTGATGCAGGTAACGACAATCCACGGATTCTGCATTCAAACGCTTGAGGAATATGCGTTCGAAACGGGAAGCAGTTACGGTACGGAAGTGACGGCAAACCTTGGCGAACATATTGAACGGATCCTGGAGGACTTCTGGAGGAAGGAAATTACAACGATCGAACCGGCGCTATTCCGGTATTTTGATAAAAAAATATTCGAAACCTGCGGTGTTACTCAGATCAAGAAAAAAATCAAACAATTGCTTTCCTTCCCGGAATCCCGCATTCAACAACCTGTAGATGTTATTGAACAGATCAGCTCGATTATAGAGAAGATCAGAGACCGCTGGGATGAACATACGATTGCTATCGAGGAATTCAAACGGGTGGCGCCGATCGAATTATTGGCGGATTATGCTCCAGCTAAGTTAGGAAAGGCAATATTGGAGTTGGACAATCTTCGCACCGGTGCCGAAGAAGTAAATTTCACTGCTTTGAAATTATTATCCATAGATAAGATTGAAAGTGCGCGGAGGGCAAAATCGAAACACCGGTTTACCGGAGAGATATTTCAGTTGATGAATGACCTCATCAGGATAGAGAAAAATAATCATAATTATTTTATTAAAGAGAATATTAAGCAACTGATTTATTACCGTGCATGGAAATATTCAGTCCGCGAACTTGAAGTATTCAAAAGCGAGCAGCATCTCCGGTCATACGATGACATGATCGCCGATCTGGCCCGTGGATTGAATCGCGGCGGGGAACGCTCAGCAGCAGCTATTCGGGCAAAATATTCTGCTGTTCTGGTCGATGAATTTCAGGATACGGATGCATATCAATATCAGATCATCAGTTCGTTGTTTCTCCATAAACCGGGAGTATTCTTTGCAGTGATCGGTGATCCGAAACAGGCGATTTACCGGTTCCGCGGAGGCGATATTAACACATATCTGAAAGCAAAGAACGCGATCCCGGAAGAGCAGCAGTTTACGATCAATACAAACTACCGGTCTGAGAAGACGCTCGTTGATGCGCTCAACAAAATCTATGCATTGAATGAACAGATCTGCGATAGCAAAGGGCCATTTCTTTCCGGCGGGATCAAATACGAAGAAGTAAAATCAGCACAGGATCTAGACCGTCCGGCTATCGGTAGTGATATGATTTCTCCAGTGACATTATGGAACATGCCGGAAGGCGAAAA
The DNA here is from genome assembly GCA_903958625.1 of uncultured Ignavibacteriota bacterium. Taxonomy (GTDB): domain Bacteria; phylum Bacteroidota; class Ignavibacteria; order UBA10030; family UBA8401; genus UBA8401. The sequence continues at coordinate 5,544 of CAJBTU010000230.1, forward strand.
GCCGGAAAATCGGACCATTGGGAAACGTATAGCGAAAACTATCCTGACATTCATTCATTGTAAGCATCCATTGATGCTCGGAGCTCCGGCAAAAAGAAAACCGGCAGCATTGAATGATTTCGCCATTCTGGTAAATTCGCATCAGAATGCAAAATACTACAAAAAATGTCTTGCACAATATGGCATCAGGTCGGTGATTGCTAAGACAGGATCCATTCTGAAAAGCGAAGAGTACGAACAGATTCTTCTTGTCCTCAGGGCCATTCTCGAACCTTCAAACGAAAGAATAGTCCGGGCTATGCTGGTTAGCCGGATCTACAATTATGATCCCGTCAAACTTGCAACATGGGAGGCAGACTCCGAAGAAAGAAGGGATATACTTGCTGCGATGACGGATGCAAAAAAGCGCTGGGAACGGAATGGCGTTGCGGCTGCGTTGAATTCATTTCTTCTCCGGACCGGTGCATTTACATTATCGACGGATCCGCGGAATGAGCTGTATCAGGAACGGGCATTCACCAACTACCGGCATCTGATCGAGATCCTGAATGAGGAAGAAGTGCGGATAGGAAAATACCCGGACCGACTGTTGAATGCATTCATACAAATGCATATGGATGCAAATGCCGCCGGAGATGATGAATCGCAGCAGCGCCTTGAATCCGATCGTGACGCTGTAACAATCATGACGATGCATAAGGCCAAAGGATTGCAGTGGCCGGTAGTGTTTGCACCGGATCTCACCACCGATGGGGTTTCGAATTTCAGTATGTCGGATCAGATCTACTATAAGGGTGATGAGCGTATCGCGAACTTTGATCCCGACAGGGAAACTGAAGCAAAAGCTGCAATGAAAGAAGAAATCCGGCAGGAGAGAATGAGGGTTGCGTATGTTGCCATGACCAGGGCTGAATCGCTGTTATATGTTGTGACCGCAAAGGATTGGAAGAAGGACCAGAAAGAGGAAGGAGATTTTTCGCCAGTTGCGCTCCTGCTCCGTTCTGAGGGGATCAATGTTCTGAGTTCGGGCAGCGATCCTCTGGTACGTTCCGAAATTCTTGCTGATGATGACATCACCGGAGTATATCACAAAGCAGAAGTGCCGGAAGAACTGCGGACTGTATCTCAATGGCCTGACGGAAAATCCATTGTGCAGCGGTGGTCAATACAAAGCTATTCCGGATTGACAAAAGGAACTTCTCATGCGCTGATCCCCTCAGAAAAGGATGATGTCATTGCGACGGGAATCTTTGCCTTCCCGAAAGGACCGGATGCAGGAACATCTCTTCATACCATTTTTGAAAAGATCGATTTTATCGACGCCGGAAATATGGATAACCATGTGCCGGAGCCGATGAAAGTATTGGTGGAAGGAATCCTGACTGATTCAGGCATGACACCCCGTAAAGAGCCGGAACTAGTGCAAAGTGCATTGCAGATGGTCCGGAATGTTATGCAGACTCCTGTTCCCGGGCTTCCTGCCGATTTCCGTTTCGGTAAACTTCGAAAGGAAGACCGGATCCATGAATTGGAATTTTATCTCGCTGCCGGACATCCTGACATCAGCCGAGAGCCGATCACGGAAAAAGATCTAACAACAATCCTTGGTGAAGATTCCGGGAGGATCGCCAAAGGAAAGTCGATCCGGGGTTTCTTGAACGGTTTTATCGATGTCGTATTCCGGCACGGAGACAAATGGTATATCGTAGACTGGAAATCGAATCATCTCGGTAATACGACAGAACGATATAATACTACCGCTCTGCAGTCAGCAATGAAGCAGCACAATTATTATTTACAGTATCATTTCTATACGGTGGCATTACATAAATATTTGAAAGCAGTATCGAATAACACGCTCACGTATGATGCGAATTTCGGCGGGGTCATATACGTATTCCTGCGCGGTGTCGATAGCGCAGGGAACGGTTTTTATGTACACCGTCCTGAACGTGCAGTCATTGAAAAACTGGAGGTGCTGTTATGAAAACCGGGGAATTATTGCTCTCTCCAGAATTAGAAAAAAAATTGAATACTCCTTCATTCAGAGCAATTGACCGACAGGTCGCAAAATATCTTCGATCACGCTATACTGTTGACGACTGTACAGCGCTAGCCGGTGCGTTAGCTTCATCGCTGTCTTCGTCCGGGCATAGCTGTTTTTCGCTAGATGAGTATGCCGGAAAGCCGTTGGGAGAGTTACCCGAACATTCCTTTCTTCTGCCGTCACTGGAAGAATGGACCGGTCACCTTAGGAATTCGTCGGCTGTATCTGTACCCGGAAACGTCAGGAGGTCTCCGCTGGTGCTTGACGGCAATATGTTATACCTCTTCAAGTATTTCGAATACGAGAAGTTCATTTCGGAACGTCTTCATGCACTGTCAACTGCGTCGCTGCTTGATATTCCGGAATCGGTGATTGGGTTGGCAGCTTCACTCTTTAAAAATACGGATGATCAGCAATCTCCCGGCATACCACTGCAGGCGGCGGGGGCAATCCTTCCGTTCTTTTCTCGGTTAGCTATTATCAGCGGCGGCCCGGGAACGGGAAAAACAACGATCCTTTCAAAAGCACTCGCATTGCTCTGTCAGCGTTCCATTTCCCTTGGTGAATCTCTACCAGTCATACGGCTGGCAGCACCGACTGGGAAAGCCGCACAGCGTATGCAGCAGTCGCTTGGGAATGCCGTCAGAGAAATGTCGGACACAGCAATCAGAGCACATCTTACTTTGTTGAAACCCACAACGGTCCATCGTCTCATCGAGACCGGATTTTCTCCCAGACCAAAACGTAATAAAGAAAATCCGATTGATGCCGATGTAGTCGTCATTGATGAAGCATCAATGATTGATATTACGATGTTCCAAAGGCTCATGGATGCCCTTGCTCCTGAAACCCGGCTGATCCTACTCGGAGACAGTTATCAGCTTGCATCGGTTGAAGCCGGATCAGTCCTGCGTGACATCAGTAATGCATATTCTAAAAATGCTTTTTCTTCAGACTGCGCCGCTGTTGTTAATAAGGTTCTTGAAGGACTTGGTCATCAAAGCAGATTAAAAGGGGATGGCGAACCGCTTTCTCCTTTTGTGGAGTTGGATTACAGCTACAGGTTCAAAGAAACGGAAGCCATTGGAACCGTAAGCAATGCAATTAAAAATGGCTCACCCGTTGATGTGATCGTGCTCTTGAACGGCGAGCAGAAAGGAATTTCCTCGTGCCGGCTGACAGGTCACCCGGGAGATGAAACACTCATTGGTATCATTACCGAAAGGTATTCGCCATTATTGGCAGAGACCGATCCCGGACAGGCGCTTAAACTGCTGGACAATTTTATGGTGCTAACGGCATTAAACGAAGGGAGGTTCGGCCGTGAAGGGATCAATACCATGGTGAAGAAGAAATTCGGGTCTGCACTCGCGGTGCGTCCGATCAAGATCACTGAAAATTCTCCCCAACACGTTCTCTTTAATGGAGATATGGGGGTCATCATGAGCACAGCGGATAGCAGCGGGATAATGCAGGAGTTCGCATGGTTTCCTGATAATGAAGAAACAATGCTGGAACAGACGGGATCTGAGCAGAAGGTGCGAAAATATCTTGTTGCAGCCCTTCCGGGATACGTAGATGCCTTCGCAATCACAATCCATAATAGCCAGGGATCCGAATTCGATTCGGTGATGATCATCCTTCCAGAAAAGAAGGATAATCCGCTGATGACCCGGGAACTGCTTTATACTGCAGTGACACGCGCCAAGAAAAAAGCGGAAATTATCGGGACGGAGGAAGTTGTCAAAAAATCTGTCGAATTAAAGATCACACGACAATCAGGACTTGAAGGTAGGATACGACAAAGTATAACGTTGATCAGTTGAAAATCATAACGCTAGCGATCTGTTTAATGAAAAATTCATACCGTAAATCTACATTTCGAATCGGACGTAAGCGAATGAAATGCTAAACGTTATCCAAAATTGAGGTGTTTATGGTAACAAAGTTTCGAGATGAAATATCAAAATTAAATGCCGCAAGCAAGGAAAGCTTTTTGAAAATCTAGCATCGAATAAAAATTATAAATCCTATGACAACCTCACACACATCTGTCAGCGATCTTGATCTATCACCGATTCCCGGCAAACACTACTGGCACAGTGACCGTGAATGGCGTGAGGATTTCATTTATTTCTTAATGGTTGACCGGTTTCACGACGATCAGTTGAGAAAACCCTCGCTTCATCCCAACAGATCGCAGGGAAGCGGCACGCAGGAACAGCTAAAGCGTTTCTGCGGCGGTACACTGAAAGGCATTAGTAAGAATATCGAGTACATCAGCGGACTCGGCTGCACCGCAATTTGGCTCAGTCCGATCTTTGAGAATAATGATGCGCCGAATCCGCAGTCGGACAAGTATCACGGCTATGCAATCCAGAATTATCTGGATGTTGATCCCCGCTTCGGAACAAAACAGGATCTGATCGACCTTGTTGCTGCCGCGCACGAAAAAGATATGCGGGTGTATCTGGATGTCGTGGCAAATCACAGCGGAGATATCTGGTATTATTACGGAAATGAATCCAAAGCATATGAGGAGGGAAGAGAACATCTTTTCGGCGGATGGCGTTCTCCGGACCGCCCATTGCCGATAGAATTACGTAATCCAAACTTCTATGGAAAGAAAGGGGAAATCCGCAACTGGGATGGATTGCCGGAAACACAAGATGGCGATTTCTTTGCGCTGAAGGGATTTAAGAACGACGAATCGCCCGATGGTCTTGCACTGCAGGAGATCATCATCAAAGCGCATTGCTACTGGATGCGCGAAGCGGATATTGACGGATTCCGGATGGACGCGGTCAAACATATGGGAGATATTGCTATTGCACGGTTTTGTTCTGAGATCAGAGAATATGCATACCTTCTGGGTAAGCGTAATTTCTTTCTCTTCGGAGAACTTGTTGCAGGAGACGCAGCAGCCCACCAGTATATCGGACCGAACACACCAGCGGAAAAAGGAAACAAAACAGTTTATTTCGGTCTCAACTCTGTATTAGACTTTCCGCTTTATTGGACATTGCCGGCAGTTCTTAAAGGATTTAAGCCGCCATCAGATTTAATAAACCGCTACGAAGCGTTACGGGAGAATGCGCTGCAGCGTGGTGAACTGGGTCGGTATCTTATTACGTTCCTGGATAACCACGATCAGATCGGCAC
>CAJBTU010000231.1 GCA_903958625.1 uncultured Ignavibacteriota bacterium
ATTCCACTGCACTTCCTTCCATCCCGCAGATTGTTCTTCGTTCACAAGCGTAGCGATCTCTCTTCCGAGCAGATCGTAGACGCTGAGTTTTACGTTTGCCGATGATGGAAGTGAATACCGAATTGTTGTTGACGGATTGAAGGGGTTGGGGTAATTTTGTGAAAGAAAGAAGTTGACGGGTATTGTACTGACATAATCGTTTATAGCATTGGGCGTTTGAGAATACTTTATCGTTGTGTAGACACTCCCGTCGGTTCCTGTGCTTGTTCCTGATACAAATACATTCCCGGAAGCATCAACACGGATCCCGACTGGAGAACTCCATCCGTTTGTATATCGATATTTTGCAATCCACTCCTCGTTGCCGTTAGTGCTGTATCGAATGGTAACAATACTACTGTCGCTGGATCCTGTCACATACACATTTCCGCTGCCGTCAAGCGCGAGAGAGATGGCCCAGTCATCGTGGTTCGTCGATCCGTTGTATCTTCTTGTCCATAGTGTGTCTCCGTTGGAGTTGTATTTGATCGTTGCGAAGTCATACCCAGTGTCTGAATCTTGACTATTACCTGTTACATACACATTTCCGCTCCCGTCAACGGCAAGCGAGGAAGCGTAGTTATTACTATTCCCATGTCCATTGTATCTTCTAACCCAAAGTGTATCTCCAGCGGAGTTGTATTTGATCGTAGCGTAATCCGATGAGGATTTAGAGACCCAACTATAACCAGTGACGTAGACATTTCCGTTCCCGTCAACGGCAAGTGAGGACGCGCGGTCACCACTATTTGCAGGTCCATTATATGATCTCGTCCATACTTCCTCCCCTGCGGAGTTAAGTTTCGTTGTCACGTAGTCCATGCCCTCGAATTGGCTACTGTGTCCTGTTGTATAGACATTCCCTTTTTCATCGAGGGCAAGAAAGTTGTTGCTTCCTGGGCCACCCACGCGATCCCATAACATATTCCCGCTGGAGCTGTACTTCATCGTAAAAGATAATGTACCTGGATAGTAATAATCCATATATCCCGTAACGTAGACATTCTTGTTTTCGTCAACGGCAAGGGAAGAGGGATATTCCCAATCAACTTTCCCGTATATACTCACCCAGAGCGGATCACCAGAGGAATTGTATTTGATCGTGGCGCAGTTTGCATCTCCAATACCTGAGGATGTTCCCGTTACGTAGACGTTTCCACTTCCATCCACTGCAATGGACTTTGCTTCGTTATAGCTATATCCCGGTCCATTATATCGGCGCAGCCATACCACCGTGCCCTGTGAATTATACTTTATGGTCACATAATCTCCTCCGCTTTCGCCTGTCACATAAACGTTTCCCATATTGTCCGCAACAATATCGTTTGCCCGAGCAGTGGTTGGAACAAGTCCGGAACCATAATGCCTTACCCACGCCGTATCCACACCTCCCGTAGAATGGTGTACTGACTGACCAAAAAGAGAATCAACCCAAATCAATAAAGACGAAGCATGTCCGGAATTGAAATCGTGACCAAACGTATGTGCTCCATAATTGTGAGTAATGCCCCATGATTTCAGTGAATCGCTGAAATCTCTGCTCATGGCATACAATGATATGAATGAATCATTCGAGCCTGCCCTGATATACATATTCATTGAATTGGACGGTTTATGATTGACAACAAAATATTGCCGTGCCAGTGTGAAAGCATCGGTTCGCAGACACGACCCGAAAATCGAGTCACGCAGCTGTCCGGTTCCTTCGACGAGAGGGAATTGGCACTTGTACGGATTTGTCGTATCAGGCGAGAATGCGCTTGCAAATCCCCAGCCCACATAGGTATAAGGTTTCGCCGCGTTCGGAGGGGTGTAGATAAAGTTGGGACTTTCAGTTGTGTTAATATATTTGAAGATTTCAGTCGCGCGTTCAAACATAATGTCGCCGCAGAACGAGGCAAATCCGGAGAAGATTTCTGGTGAAGCAAGTGCGAGCCGTGCAGACCCGCCGCCGCCCATTGAAAATCCGCCGAGAATCCAATACCTACGGTCGAGCTTTACCGGATATTCTTGTTTGATCCATTGAACCAAGTCCTTGACGATGTAGTCGCCATGCTTTCCATTGACTGGTGAATTTGCAAAATATGTCCGGGTGTAAATTCCGCCGCTGCCGTCGGGAACAACAATGAGCATACGTTTCACCTGATTAGCGTTTAATAACGATGTCAGCGCAGAGTTGAACATATTGAATTCACCCGGTGCCATCGTCCATCCCGGCAGGAAGATCAGTACCGGGCATGGCGATGCAGCAGAGATCGAATCAGGTTTATGCACGACGACAGTCCGGTTTTGATTCAGACTTTGGCTGAAGAACTGTCGGGTCTCAGTTGTTACTTGAGCAAAAAGGTGTTGTAATGATACAACACACATAAACACCAGTAATACTTTTTTCATAGTGATCTCAATAATTATTTCATCAGCATAATTTTCTTCGTCTCAACAAAAGAACCACTCTGCATTCTCACTAAATACATTCCGCTTGCAAAACCTGAGGCATTCCAAGTTACTTCTTTCCATCCTGCAGATTGTTCTTCGTTCACGAGTGTTGCTATTTCGCGCCCGAGCAAATCGTAGACAGCGAGTTTTACGTTTGCAGAAGATGGCAACGAATACCGTATTGTTGTTTTTGGATTGAACGGGTTGGGATAGTTTTGTTCAAGAGAAAAATCTGTTGGAAGCTTGGTGTCCGGAATACCCACACCTGTTGGTTGAATTCTAATCGAAACCGTATCGGTCCATGCCGGAATACCTTCGCTGGAAATGGTAAGAAGTAATCGGACAGTTGTTGTTGATGGGCATTGCGGATTGATTTTCACTTCTTGTCGAAAAACACCAAGACTGTCCTTACCGGGGGGAAGGTTTCCATAAAATATTGTTGATGTTATCCCCAAGCTAATCATAGTATCCATTGTCGCTACCGTAGTTCCCACATTCCTCACCGTATCAACAGTTCCAATATTGCCGAGACGGAATTTCAAACGAAAAATATCTCCTGGATTTGGAATTGTATCCGTGGAGGTAAAGACAGCGTTTATAAATTTTACAGGTCCGTTGGTAAAAAAATATTTGGGTTGTGGCAGAATATGGTATGTACCCTCTGTAAGATCATCAGTCCGTATATTGACGGTGAATCTGTTTTCGGCTGATGGAGCAAGAAAGCGGCATCCCCAAATGCTGTCGCCGGGATTTCCGTCTCTATGTAATCCATCATTATATAAGGATACGCTGTCATATCTCAAACCTGATACATAATCTATCAATGCAGTGAGCTTGGTTTCGTGCTTCAATGGATTGGAAACGGTGACATTAAGATAGATGCTATCCATGCCAGGACGATAATACGAATGATTTAATGTGGCATTGTTCGACGATATTGTAAATCGAGGATTGATAGCGGGAAATTGTTTGAAGAAATTCCATATCTCTGTAATGGCATCAATGTCGCGGTTGATGACAGTTGCGCCAGTGTATGTAGGCGAACCGGGCCACTCGTGTCCGCCGCCAATAATTCTATAATGGACTACTTGAGATGTATTTGTGGATGAACGGAAAATATATTTCACAACCGTCGATTGATCGTTCGGGTTTATATCCGGAATTGATAACATTTCTGCCGGTAAGAAGCAAAAACTCTTGTTCCGCAAAAATTCTATGGTCGAATCGACAGAAAACAGACCTGTTTTCCCACCATAATACGGAAGTAAATTATCACTGGTGCCGTTAATTGTAAGGACCGGAACGGGTCTTGTCGTGTTGTAGGATGCGGCAGTACTGTTTGTCAAAACACCTGAAACACTTGCTGCCGATGCAATTCGATTCCCCAGCAGACCTGCGAGTTTCAGGCTCATAAAACCACCGTTGGAATTACCGCAAACATACACCCTTGAGGTATCAATTTTGTACTTAGAAATAAGAGAATCAATGATCAGAGAAATGAATCCAACGTCATCGACATTTGGAGTTGGCCAACCCGGATTATCTCCGAGTCCGCTATTCCAGCGTTTGTCAAACGCGTCCGGATAGATAGTAATGAAGCCGACGCTGTCACCGAGAATATGCGAATGATGATATGTTCGGGCTTCATTATATGATCCGCCATACCCGTAAAGATTAAAGACAACCGG
>CAJBTU010000232.1 GCA_903958625.1 uncultured Ignavibacteriota bacterium
CCATTCAACCCATCAACAACAATTCGCTACGCGTTGTCCAACAATGCAAACGTAAAACTTGTTATCTACGATTTGCTTGGAAGAGAAATCGCCACGCTCGTTGACGAAGAACAATCCGCGGGACGGAAGGAAGTGGAGTGGGATGCCTCGGCGTTTAGTTCGGGAATATATTTTTACAAGCTGACTGCCCAGCAAAAAAACGGCGGGCAAGCAGGAAATTATGTTGGAGTAAAGAAATTAATGTTGTTGAAATAATAAATGTTAATAGCCTTTCCGCCAAATACGGCGGGGAGGATGCTGCTTTCGAAAGAGGACCCAATTTGGTTCCATCAGTTTAAGCCTTACCAAGACACTGGCCCCGCCTGAGCCTCTCGGTGTAGATCGATCGACATCGCAGATCCTGGTAGGCATCGCGTTTCCCAGAATTTATTTATTTAAAACCATAGTAACCCAAGCACGACTAACTCCAAGACTTCTTGCAAGCGCAGCTCTGTTTAGACATTCACCACTCTCTATCTTTTGTTTATACTCAGTGGCGAGTGCACCATAATTGATTCGTGATTTCGGAATAGAAGTTGGAATGGATTTTTCCATAAGTCCTGCTCGTTTCAATGTTTCAACGTCAGACTCTGTTAAGTCCAGGAAATAGGGATAACGGGTTGAATTGATAACGATATGCTTGGCTCCTTTGTCATTATTGACCAAAACAATAGGGATTTCGAACTTTAAAAAGTTAGACTCCTCGTGTTTTCCGCGGAGCGAATGACACAGAGAGTCTAATTTCTCTTTGTTGGTCTCTTTTTAACAATAAACGCCCAAGCGATGAACTTGGGCGTTGCAGTTTTGATACTTTATTTCCGCTCTCTGTTATTTTGGAGTCTGAATATTTCTTTATTGTTTGCTTACTTTGTATCCTTCTATTAAAATAATAGTTATTGCAGGCGTTCTTAAAAATCCTATCGTTCGTAAATGAACTTTGATTGTACTGCATATTGCTGATCAAATTCATAAGCCGAACTTATTCCTACTTTTTCCTGCCGATGAGACGCGATGCTTTTGACTCCGGAGGAATGTCTAATCGATAACCCATCTTTCGATATGTGGTGACCCGTTTTCTGAACATCGTGACGCCAAGCCCGAGTGAGGTATCGACATAATCGTATATCCGAACATCGGTTTTCCCTTCGCTCTCTCTATGCAGCCTTCCGGCATACTGGACCAACCGTCCTTTGAATGACAACGGCATGGCAAGAAAAAGTGTGCAAAGACCAGGCAGATCGAATCCCTCGCCGATGAGCGATCCGGTGGATAATATAAATGGCCGTTGACCGAGATGACGCATTTCTATCACCGTGGAAAGTGTTTGAAGTCTTTTCTTTTTTCCCATTTCACTTGTCAATAAAAACCCTGTTTCACCTTCGGCCTCGACAAATTTGTTGATCTCAGCAAGCAGCAACTCGAGATGATCCCGACGATCAGATAAAATCAACGGAAAACGACCTTCTTTCAGCGCGTCTGTTACATCGTGGGCGACGAGGGAGAGCCTTTTTGTGTCGTGCACAAGTTGTTCCCAAATATGGTGTAAGGCTGGCTGCTGTGAATCACCGTCGGATACGGTGAAGTTTGTCTCGCGCACGACCACGCTTCGTTCGATGAGGCTCTGTCCAATGTTTTCAGACATCGTATGTCGAACCGGTCCGCATTGCATATGGATGATTTTTTCGAGTCCGTCTTTCCGATACGGTGTAGCGGTTAATCCAAGGAAATACTTTGCCGATATTTTGTTGAGAACAGATTCGAATGAAACAGCCGGGACATGATGACATTCGTCGATAATAATTAAACCATAGTCTGAGAGAATGAAATCCCGATCTTTTACTTTCGATATCGTCTGGATCATTCCTATGTCAACGATTCCTTTCCGTCTCTTGCCGTTCACATCGAACAACCCAATTTGCTTTTTCTTGAGGTCCGTAAATTGGAGCAGCTGAGACTTCCACTGTTCGGCTAGCTGTTTTCGATGTACCAATATCAGAGTGGGGACTTGTCGATTCGTAATGACTGCACAGCCCATCACAGTTTTACCCGATCCGGGGGCCGCAACTAAGACGCCGGATTCTGTGGTAAGGAGATCGTTACACGCCTGCATCTGCCGGGGCGTAAGTGTGCCCGAAAATGCAATAGAGATGTGTGGATAAATTTTACGATGATCATTAATAATGACTGTGGCTCCGTACATCTTTGCCGCTGCTGCACATTGTTCGACAAGGCCCCGCGGAAGAACTATTGATTTGCCATCTTCCGACAGTGAAGCACAACAAATATATCGCGGTGTGTTCCATGTCGAGAATCGGAGGCGCTGCAATTCGAAAAATTTAGGATTGGCAAATGTTGCAGTTCTCTTGAATGCTGATATCAATGCGGAAGGTATATTCGCAATGGAGATCGAGAGGTGGTGGGAAAGTTCAAATGAGATCTCACCTGAAAAGATGGCTTTATCAATTTTCGAATCATACTGCAACGTTGATTCAGCTGCAAGAAGTGCGGCGTCTATCGTTTCATCTATCGCAGGGGAATAAATTATTGGTAGATGTCGGAAAAGTAATTCTTTTACATCTGAAGCTGAAAGGAGTTTAATGGTTGAGAGAAATTCCCATTGATCGTTAAACGGTTCTAATGTATCATCAAGGAAAACGCTGTTCCCTGTTTTTCGGCGCTCTCGTTGCAGGGGTAGGGCAATAAGATTGCCGAAACCGCCTTTTGGTAACGTGTCTTGATTTGGGAAAAACCGATCGTAGCTTTCAAACCCCAGGAGATGATGCTGAGTAAGTGCATGAGTAAGAATGATTGATCCAAGTTGTCGTGCATAACTTGCCGGAATCGGCTCTGCGAAGAATATCCATAGATGAGCACCGTTGCCCGATCGGGACCGTTCGATATACAACTCAATACCCAGTTTCCGTGCCGCAGCTGTAATGATGCTGACATCGGTCTTCCAAGAACTTTTGTCGAAATCTATTGCAAGAAAGATACATGTATCATCAGTTCTTATTGCATACGTTCCAGCGGTGATTGTTCCCTCAAGATGCTGCCGGATCATCGACGTATCGAGGCGAATAAATTGATGGTTCATGCATTCACTGCACTTGACGGCAGGCTTCTCACAAATGCCTTTCACCCATTCCACGTTGCATGCAGGAGAATATCCTTTTTTTCCATTTTGTTTGTTCTCCCACAATTTCGGGAACACATCCTCACGGCAAGCAAACAGCTTGTGAAAAAACGCGATCCGTTCCTCGGAAGTGATGAGTGGAGATTGTGTAGCACGTGTGCCATATTCACGCTCTGTTACTTCTGATGAAGAATCAGCATGTGGTGTCGGGTGACTAACAAGTGGCCGGGTTTGTTCAGCTGCAATCAGAATATCCAGCTCCTCATGTAACGCTTGTTGTTCACGTTCAAGTGCGGCAAGACGCGACTGAATTTCTATTTTTCTTGATACAAACGGTTTATGCTTTGGCATATGATCGTTCCGCAAAAAATCACAGTTCACGACAATTGTTTCACTTCTGCCGCTTTAATTTTTGAAAACGGAGCCGCGTCCCATATGGAAAATGTTCAAGAACGGGAGGCTCCGCGGTGTTACAATTATGAGCAGAAATCATTTTTAATACCGCTTCTATCAAAGACCTGCAGTAATAAGCACTATTGAGATCTTGCAATCTGAAAATTTGATCTAAGTTGAGCATACAGATTCTTCATGTCTATTCCTGGAGCTCCCATAGCTGCTAACATTGCAGTCTCTGGAAGCTCCTCACGGACCGTTTCCATAAATGAATTAAAGTCACCACCAATTGAATCCGGCAACTCATAACGTGTATTGGCTGCGAGAAGAGCTCCAAGTCGAAAGATATCTGTTTTGTGCTTTTTAATATCAGTGCTATCTATCTTTTCGCCTCGTGATTTTCGTTCTGATAAATCAAGATACGCTTTTGCCTTTAAGCAAATGAGGGCATTAATATCTGCACGATGAAGATCATCAACAATTGAACTATGTGTAATTGTATATGAATAGTATGTCTCATCCATTAAAATCGCAGAGAGACTTGCATCTTTCTTATCAATATCAATATGCACGAACCGTGATGAGTATTCGCCGTCAATAGAATCTGGAATACGCGAGAACAACTCTATTTGCCGGGGATAATCTTTTTCAGCAGGCTTTGTAAAGCGATAATATTTCCGTTCTTTAAAATCTTTTTGTAGCGATTCGTATTTGCCGGCTTTTAGGAAGTTCCATAGGGAATTTATAAATGACGGTGAAAGATTCTCGATGACGAGAATTATGTCGATATCTGTAGTCGTGCGTGGAATAAAACCCTCTGCGCTCAAGAGGATATCGCAAGCGGTGCCACCGATAATGACATAGTTGTCTTTAAAAGAGACGAAATGCTGTCGAAACTTTTCCAATCCTACCATAGAATATCTCCAAGAAGATGTTTCAATTCCTTATGGACGCGCTCATCATTATCTCCAAGCAATGTGAGGTATAAGGATAATGGATCAACAAAATTAACATTGGCGATATTATCGGTTAACAACCCAGGATTATATTTCCAGAGTTCAAGTTGAATCTCGTCTTCCATAGTATCGCGATGGTTCTCATCTACATATTTAGTCAATCCATGAAATTGTTTTTTTTCTGCGGCAACATGGAGACGATCTCCTTCCGCAATATTTGTGTAATGGGCTAAGGCGGAAATATTGGTTCGGTATACAGATAATTCCTGTGGTGCAACGTTGAGTTGTAACGTCGTTCTGATCGGATTGATTAAAAAGGGTTGAGCACGGTCCCAAAGATCTCTTCGAGCACCTTCAAAATGGATATGTTTTCCTTTGGTTCCAACAATCTTACAAAGATCAAATCTCTGCAGATCAGCAATCGCGTTCGTTATTGCCATAGGTGTATAGTGAAGTTCATTCGCCAATTGCTGAAATGTTAATTCCTCCATGCGGTTGTTCTTTCTTAAAATCCAATAGAACAATACAACTTGAGCGGACGGCAAAAGTTTTTTGATTATTTTGTCTTGTGCTTTGTATTGTTCTTTAAGATCCATCATTAAATCCGGAAGAAACAATTGTTTGCCGGGTACAATAAAATTGATTTTGCTTCCCACCAATTTGTTCCTTAAAACTGCAGAAATGTCCTTCAGTGGAAATACAATTGGTAATCTGAATATTTTTCTTAAGTTGGTAAGTTGGATCTTTAGCTGCCTCATCGGAGGTATTTGATTCTTTTGCAGTTCTGCTAACAGAAGATCCTGATTCATGAATCTAAGCAACTGGAATCGGAATATTTCCCTCAGATAAAAAGGCAATTTGTCCAGTTTATCATTGGTAACATTCTCCAGCCTTGAATCTTCCCCAACCGTATTTTTCAAGTATTTTAAAAGTTCATCCATTCGTCCCTCGATAATAAAGATATTTATAGCATAATAAAGTTACATACTTTATTATCTAAAAACAACTTTAATATATTAATAAACAACAGGTTAACAGAATATTGTCAAAAATGGTGTACATGATACTAACAATTAGAATGATATGAAATATTCTCCGAAATGGCACATATTTTTTCATAAGGATTTTTAAGTAGAAGAAATACTATGACCATCTATTCTGTTTAGTACTGAACTGATCCAAGCCCGACTCACACCGATTGACCTTGCGAGATCAGCTCTTGTCGCAAAAGAACCGCTCTCAAGTTTCTGTCTATAGATTTGTGC
>CAJBTU010000233.1 GCA_903958625.1 uncultured Ignavibacteriota bacterium
ATCTGGCGCAAATGATCCTGCTATGTGCATAGAGTCGGCCGCAAAGGTAATGGTATTGCTGCCACGAGTTCCTGAAATTGATAGATTATTATAGGAGAGCGCCGGAATGGTTTGTGAACCGTTTCCGTTGAAATGTATCGTGCTGCCGGTGTTCTTATAAACTGCAGATGTAGCTGTCAGTGAGAAAGTTCCGGCCACGCCGATTGTTCCGCTAGAGGAAAATGTAACAGTGTCATTCGCGCGGCTACCGCTGACCGTGAGATTCTGATAATTGAACGCAGGAATAGTCTGCGCTGTAAGTCCGTTGAATTCGATACTGTTCCCTGTGGTGACATAATTTCCCGTGGTAAATGATGCCGATGGTGTGAATGTGCCGGAGATCCTGATAGTGCCGCTTTCCATCGTCACATTGTTGGATGAATGTGATCCGCTGATGGTCAGATTCGAATAGTCCAGAGCTTTTACCGTCTGCGCGACGGTGCCGGTATATCCAATTGTGCCACCTGATAATGTTGTCGTTCCGCTGATGGTAGGGAAGGATGACTCCGTGTTTAATGTACCGGAGGAAATAACGAGGTTTCCCGATATCGTCAGTGAATTGCCGGTAACGATCGTTACGGTCACCGACGAATGACCGATGGTCACGTCAGAAGAGACAGCAGCAGTATTGATATTGATCGTGGCTGCGGTGCCGACAGTAATTGCGTCCAACGATGTTGGAATTCCGCTTGGAGTCCAATTCGCTGCATCATTCCAGTTATTACTTGAACTACCGTTCCAAATTTTTCCGCTTTCTCCGATAACAAAATCGCCGAACGCCGATATTCCGGACGCTTGCGTTGTTGTGCCTGTTCGGGTGCCGATCGTTTGGATCGTCCAGGTTCCACTCGTCAGTTTCGAGACATTGAAATTGGCTGTTGTGGATCCGGCATCGATATCGCCATTGACAAAGGTGAATGTTGCACTGTAGGTGGTGAAGATTACACCGGAGTTTGCCAGCGTCCAAAACCGGTTCACGCTCTTGCTGGGATTGATACCGGAATTCACGATGGCAGAATGATCGCTTTGCGTTGTCGATGCCGTAAGGTTCCCAGCCGTCGTGACACTCGCGAACGAGAGGGAAAGAGGAGCGTATGTTGTTGCATCACCAATCTGGTAGGTGATTGATGTGGCTCCCGTGGCAACATTTTTTAGCAGGTTCCCAACAACGTGACCGCTTGTGCGTGAAATAGTTCCTGAAGAACCAATGGATAACGTATTCGTTCCTGTAACAATGTTTCCGTTTGTAAAAGTGAGCGTTCCGTTGATCGTGATATTCGATGACAGCGAAATATTTCCCGAACTTTTGTTGACGGTAAGATTATTGAAAGCACCGGTGGAAGTAATAGTTTGAGATCCGCTTCCGTTGAAGTTGATCGTATTGCTGCCCGAAGTTGCTCCAGAACTCATTGTCCAATTTCCGGCAAGATTGTGCGTATTTGATCCAGCGGCAAATGTGCCGGATGCAAGGGAGAAATGTCCTGCAATGGTCAGTGTACCGCTGGCCGTTTTTGTTCCCGCTGTTGAAATCGTAAGATTTCCGTATGTCGGAGTGGTCTGAATACTTTGGGAACTGCCGGCAAATTCCACTGTGCCGGAGGATGAGATCGTATATCCGTTAGCGAACGCTGTAAGTCCGTTCGTTCCGCCGATCTTTAAAGTAGCACCGGAAGCGATCGTTATGCTGCCGCCGTCCGTACTATTCTCCGCTATGGAAAACGTCGATTGATCAAGGGTGCCGCTCGAAATGGTCAGGTCCGAAAGATTGGAAACATTCACGCCGAGCGTAACGGAAGCCAGGCTTTTTGCAACCGTCAATTGATCGATCGGGAATGCGCTGCCGGAGGTCGAGATCGTGCCGTTCGACGATCCGGTGAACGAAATGATGACGCCATCGGTCACCATCGTTCCGTTATTCGTCAGGTTCCCCTGAATGGAAATATTCGAAACAACCGTGATACTGTCTGACGCGGAAATAACAACGTGATAAAATGCAGCCGTGCCGCTCGCACTGATATTTTTATTCGTCGCGTTATTGAATGTTATTGTCGAGGTACTGCCGTTGAATGTTCCGTTCGAGGTGAAGTTTCCCGCAAACGTATGCGAAAGTCCTGTGCCGGCATTCAGTATTGATCCGCTTTGAATGGTCAGATCTCCATTGACGGTCCAGTTACTGACAAGCGTGATACCGGATCCGTTCGAATTGGAGATTACCAGATTGTTGATGGTCGGTGATCCGGAAGAGAGCGTGATTGCTCCTGTTCCTCCGAACTGAACGATGCCGGTGCTGCTGAACGATGTTCCCGGGAGCGTAATGGTCGTTGATGATGCGGGGGAAAAGAGTAATGTTCCGGAACTTGTGACGCTTCCGCTATTAGTGAATGTGCCGTTGAACGTGTGAGAGAAATTACCGCCGGAAAAAATTCCTCCGCCTGCAACGGTAAACGTCCCGCCGATCGTGTATCCCAAAGATGGGGCGATGCCGGCGGAATTATTGATGGTAACATTTTGGAACGAAGGAGCGGAAGCATCCGCCAATGCCGGTGCAACCGATCCGTTGAAATTCACCGTTCCTGAACTGGTAAATCCGGAGTTGAGAGAAATTGACTGAGTTCCTGTGCCGGGAAACGTTACGGTACCGCTATTGGTGATAGTACCGCTGTTCGTGACGTTGCCGGAAAGCGTGAGTGTTGTCGATCCGGTTGAGAATGTTCCCGAATTGGATAGTGATCCGCCAACCGAAATATTGCCGGTTGCCGTATAGCTTCCTGAGATGGAGAGATTATTGAATGTTGTTGCGCCGGAAAGAGATTTTGATGTTCCGGTCAATTGAACGGTGCTGGTTGAAGCAGTGAAGGTGCCGCTATTGTTGAAATTTCCCTGCACCGTCAATGCGGCGGAACTTGCATTGAGTGTCGCACCGGATGATATTACGAGCGTCCCGGCCACGGTTGTGGATCCTGAAAGCGATTTTGCATTTATTGTTCCGTTGGAGAGCGTAAGATTTCCGTAGATCTGGGGACTGATTGTTTGTGTAGACGCTCCGTTATAGACGGTATTGGCGGAGGATGATATCGAGTTGACAGCAAAGTTTGCGGGAAAATTATTCGATCCGCCGATCGTCAGCGTTGCACCGGAAGAGAGCGTAAGCGTGCCGCCCAGTACGGATCTGTTACTGGTAAACGTTGTGAGATCGAATTCTCCGGCAGAGACAGTGAGATTGCCGTTGACCGAAATGTTCCCCGTTGGCGTTGCCGTGCCAAGACCTTTGTTGATGACGAGGTTATTGAATGTTGATGCCGAGAGCGTTTGCGTACCGCCGCCATTGAGATTCAGCGTGCCGGTTCCGCTGACGAATGTCCCGCCGTTCGACCAATTCCCTCCGAGTGTAATCGTTGCTGTGCTTCCATTCAGCGTAGCGCCGGATGCAATGGAAATATTTCCGGAGATGCCGATATTCGCGTTGGTGACCAATGTGCCGGCAGTCAGAAAAAGATTGTTCGTAACATTGGCGCTTGTGCCCAACGTGACGCTTCCCGCTGACTTATTGATCGTGAGATTGTAATAATTGATTCCGCCAGCAAGTGATTGTGCAGAGGATCCGTTCATTGTTACGTTTCCGGTTCCTGCGGTAAACGTGCCGCTTGCCCGGATAAAATCTCCGCCGATGGTGATCGTTCCGGAACCGACGGTGATCGTTGAATTGCTTGTTTGTTGAATTATGCCGTTCACGCCGATCGTTCCGCTTCCGACAGACACATTGAGGATATGGTTAGATGTTCCGTCGCCGAGCATCAGCGAACCTCCGACCGTCATTGTGTTGCTGCCGACCGCGATGGAGTGAGTACGGTTTGCCGACCATGATCCTTCAATATTTCCATTCGTCGTTAAAGATCCGGAAGAAATGCTGAGTGTGGCAGATTGAGCGCTGCCGAAATTGATGCTTCGGACGGAGACCGATGAATTGATCGACGGCTGGTTGGTAAAAGCGGAATCACCTATTTGAACGACATCGGTATTTCCGGGAGGAAGAGTCGGTGAGCCTTGAATGACGAGCCAATTGCCGGCCGTTTCCCATGCGGAACTTACTGATCCTTTCCACCGTACAACTTTCACGAATTCTGAGAGGGACCAGCGTCCGTTCAAGCTTGTCAGCGTATCAAGTTCTACCCAGTTGTCCGTTGCACTATTATTGGATTTACCGAATGTTGTCCACGAAGAAGTATTGTGCCACAATTCCAATGCAGCTTCTGTATTTCCGTTCAATTCGCCGTCGTCATAATGAAGCCGCAAAGTGGAGGTGTAGGGACCTCCGGTAACGGCAATGGTATATTCCCTGTTCACGGAACTTCCAAAAGTGAAGTCTGCGACGGAGGAGAGTGACGAAGTAACGGTGATGGAGGAAATGGATCCTGCTCCGCTCGCAAACGTCAGTGTATTGAACGGACCTTCAAAAGCGTATGCCGTACTATTGGAAAAGCTATGAGTTCTCGTGATCGTGCCGATGACGGTTCCGTTTCCGGTGCGTGAAGATGTTACCGTAAGAATATTGGATCCTGTCAGCATCCTGCCGGAAGTCATGGTGAGGGAAGCGACAGTGATATTATTTTGCAGCGCGAGAATGTTGAGACTTGACGATTTATTGAGTGTGAGCGAATTGAATGTCGTGACACCGGTGATGGATGCATCTCCGGTTCCATTAAACGTAATGGTGCTTGAACCGGCGGTAAATGTGCCGCTGTTGACAAAATTTCCTGTAAGAGAATGTGAGAATGCGCCGGCACTGAATGTTACGCCGGAGTTGATCGTAAGATCGCCGTTGATTGTAATGGCTCCGCCGGCGCTCTTCGAACCGCTGCCCGAAAGCGTCAGATTGTGATAGGTCGCCGCAGTGATGGTTTGAGCGCCGCTTGAATTATAGCTTACACTGTTGGGCGTTGTGGAAGTGACGTTGAATGTTCCCGCTGTCAAAGCAAGCGCGCCTGAAATTCCAAGGATTGAACCGGAACCAAGTTGAAGTGAAGATCCGTTAAGCGTTACGTTAAATAAATTGGCCGTGCCGCCGAGCGTGGATGTTCCGGAGAATGTGACGGTTCCTGCCGTTGCGGTAAGCGAACCGGTGACAGAAACATTCGATGAAACAGAAAAATTTCGAGTGGTAGTAATGGAACCGCTCACGTTCAACGACGAAAAGGTAAGACTGCCACTTCCTCCGATTGTTTTTGAAGATCCGGACAGGGTGACCGTTCCTGATGCTGCGGTGAACGAACCGGTTACCGTCATATCGCTTGAGACAGCGAAGGAAGCCGAAGTGCTGATAGCACTACCTGATGCAATGGTGAACTTGCTGAAAATGATGCCGCTGCCGCTGATCGATCCGGTTGCGGAACTCATGGTAAACGTTCCAGTTCCGCCTGATGTGTGGGTGAATGTTCCGGAACCGGCGGTGGAAAAATTACCGGCAGCGGATATATTCGTAGATGCCCCGGCAGTAATACCGGAGCCGGAAATTGTCAGCGTATTGAAATTGTATGTCCCGTTTCCCGTAAGGAAGGAGTTATTCCCGCTCAACGTAATCGTGCTGGTGTTTCCGGTCAATGTTCCGCTGTTGACAAGACTGTTATTGAACGTATGCGAAAATGTTGAAGCATTGAATGTAGTGCCTGAACCGATCGAATCAACACCGGTGACGGTGATCGCAGCGCCGGCTTGCAGCGTGACTGTTCCCGAAGTGTTAAGATTCCCAATAACGGAAATTGCACCGGTGGTGGATTTTGTTCCGCTGCCGCTTAATGATAAGTTGCCATAGGATTGTGTTGAAATGGACTGAGAGCCGCTTGCATAATATTCCACGGTACTGAGTGCTGACAGTGATACGGTGGTAAAGTTAACCGGGAACGGAGAGGTTGTATTCGCGCAACGAAGTGCCGTTCCATCCGAAAGCGTGAACAATCCACCGGCGGCAGAACGCGAAAGGGTGAAGGTAGAAAGATCAAGTGTTCCCGCATCAACTTGAACATCGCCGGAATTGATCGTAATGTTTGCGCCAAGCGTAACGGTGGTGGAATTGGAAATAATGACATTCGAAAGTGTAATTGCGGATGTGGTTACCGTCTGTGCCGTTGAACCGGCAAACTCTACGGTGCTTCCCGCACTGAATGTCGGATTCGCGGAAAAATTACCGCTGCCTCCACTAAGCACAGAGGCTTTTACGTAAAGGTACGAACCATTATTGAATTGCGCGGTTCCGGAATTTGTTACTTTAAATAAAGCGGGGTCCAGAGTTCCGTTAACAGTAAACGTACTATTGATGGTAATGTTTGATGCAAGGGTCACCGTGGTACCAGCGTTAATCGTAATTTTTCTGAAGAGCTGCGATACAGGGGTGCCGCTGATAGTTTGAGAAGTTCCGGCAAAAACGATCGGCGCGTTATTGCTGGATGTTGAATACGTTCCGTTGTTTGTCCAATTTCCTTTAACGGTAAATGCACGCCTGTTCTGGTCGATCGTCGCGCCGGCAGCGATCGAAACATTGCCGTTGACCGTTAACGTTCCTTTATTATTCAGTGTAAGAAACGGACTATTCGTTGAACCGAGCGTGAGTGAGTTGACTGTTACTGTTGAAGAGAGTGTCGGATCAGATCCACCGGTGAAATTGGCATCACCGATGACAACATCACTTGTGGACGTGGGTACACCGTTGGTCCAGTTTGCGGATGTGGTCCAACTTGTACTTGTGGTTCCTTTCCATGACGTTGACTGCGCAAACAGTACAGCAACGGAAAGAAGACTAATCAAACATATGTTGAAAATATTTCGAAGCAAAACCAGCGGGTATAGTTACAGAATTATGGTTTACTCTATATTATGTTTTAGTATATGGAATTTTCAAAAAAGAAGCAGGCTTAAAACCATTAAAATGTTCCAACGACATGTTCGGAAAATGTCAGGAATAAGAGGGGAAATATGAATTATGGTCTTTGGTGCATGCGGTAGGATATCATCCTAGTAATTGGAAAACTTTACGATGAATATTTGTGACAATTATCCATCGTAAAGCAAAAACCCTGATAATTAAGCAAAATCATTATCTAGAGACATCAGAAAAATTGTTTGTCCTTTGTCATTCTCTACCCTACGAGTCGTAGACCGAACGAAGCCCCAAGGGGGCAAGCCCCAAAGGGGCAAGTGAGCCTGCCTGCCGTCAGGCAGGGAATCTCGATCTTGTTATTGAAGCTAAAAAGAAGAGTTCTCTCCCGACAAACAATGCCCTTTTACGGTTCCGCTTTTTTGGAATCCCGTAGTCGGAATCCCGAAAAGCGGGACATCCCGTACAACGGGACGTCGGGATCGTCACAAAGTGACCCCTTCGGGGAAATGACATTGATGTGAGGTTTTTTAGATGTTTCATCCAAATATCACAACTGTTCCCGCAAGATATTTGGATGTTCTTTCGATAGAGTGACGATCAATTCCCCAAACAGCGTGTTTGCCCAGGCGAACCATTTTCTTGTGAACCGGGCCGGATCATCTTTGTGGAATGACTCATGCATGAATCCGGTCCCCGCGTGCGTGTTCTTCAGAATCTTTAAGCATGACCGGATCTCATTTTCATCAATGCTGGTTAATGCACGTATCGTGATCCCCATCGGCCAGATCATATTCATCCCCACATGCGGTCCGCCGATCCCTTCCGCCACTTTTCCGGAAAAGAAATATGGATTATCGTTGCTCAGAAGAAATTTTCTTGTGTTTTGATACAGCGGATCATTTACCGGGCAAGCGCCAAGATACGGCATCGCTATCAGACTGGGAATATTCGCATCATCCATGAAGAGGGCATTACTAAAACCGTCGATCTCGTAGGCGAAAATTTTTCCATATTTTTTGTTTTCGTGGACCGCATATTCCTTCAGCAATGATTCTAACTCATCGGCAAGCGCTGCGCATTCGCCGGCCATCGGCAGATCGTTTACGACTGAACGGAGGATCTCTGCAAGCTGCCGGAGCGAAGTGACGGCAAAATAGTTGGATGGAATGAGGAACGGATAGATGCAGGCATCATCCGACGGCCGGAACATGGAATGGATCAGTCCGATCTTGCGTGTCGGATTGCCGTATCCTGCCATGGGAGCGGTATCGGTGGACTCCGAGGAGATTCGCCGGAATTTGTAAGGACCGTTATTCTCTTTCCGCTGCTGGTCGCGAAAGGTCTTCAGCAGAAGGACCATTGCCTGTTTCCATTCAGCGTCAAACACCGATGTGTCACCCGTTGTTTTCCAAAATCCGTAGGCAAGGCGGACCGGATAACAAAGCGAATCGATCTCCCATTTCCGTTCGTGCAGTTCTTTCTTCATCTCCGTCAGATCTTTTTCCCATTCGCTTCCTTCTTTATTTTTATTGAAAGCATTGGCGTACGGATCGATGGTAATGCAGTATGATTGGCGGTGAATCACTCCGGCGATCAATCGCTGTAAGGGTTTATCCTCTTTTGCCAACGGAAGATACGGCCAGACCTGTGCCGATGAATCACGCAGCCACATCGCGTGAATGTCGCCGGTAATAACGAACGTATCGGGTTTTCCGTTTCGTTCGCCCGTTTCAACGGTCGTATCCAGTGTGTTGGGATAACAATTTTCGAACAGCCAGCGCAGTTCTTCGTCGCCGATTGTTTTCCCTACGCTGATGATGGCGGATTCAACGGCTTCACTCACAAATTTTCTCTCCTTCAGCGGAGGACGTTTTGTGATGAACTGCCGTTCGTCGGACAGCGCAAACGACGGCGTGATACCGGCGGCAACTCCGGCTACAGCGGCAGCAGTGATCCTGATTGCATTTCGGCGAGTGACCATTTGCATGTTCTCCTTATTCGCTATGAAAAATGTGTTATCGGCACATACCACTTGACTCACATATGTCAACTTTCATTTCGATGATATATAATCAAATATTTTGAAAAAATCTTAGCGGTTGCTTTTTCTTTTTCATCGGACTATCTTCGTGACATAATTATTCAACCACCGATTGTCCGAGAAGTATCCGTATGAGAATATTCAGAAATATTCTATTTGCTGCCGCTCTGCTATTATCATGTGCAATTGGTCAGACGCAAAGGTTCGCCGGTGCCGATGCTCTCGCCAATGATGTGAAGAATGAGTTCCTTCATTCGTGGAATGCTTACGAAAAATATGCCTGGGGAAGTGATGGCGTTCGTCCGATTAGTAAAACTCCATATAATTGGCACGCATCAACGCTGCTCCTGACTCCGGTTGATGCTTTGAGCACCATGCAGTTGATGGGATTAACGAAAGAAGCGAAAAAGACGGAGAAACTGATTCTTTCAAAACTGTCGTTTGATCGTGATATTACCGTGAAGAATTTTGAGATAACGATCCGGATCCTCGGCGGACTTCTTTCCGCCTATCAAAGCACCGGCGAGAAAAAATTTCTTCTGCTTGCCGATGATCTCGGTGGACGGCTGCTGCCGGTCTTTGATTCGCCGACTGGTCTGCCGCACGTTTATATCAATTTGAAAACGGGGAAGACGGAAACCGACACAACAAATCCAGCGGAAGCAGGTACGTTATTGATCGAATTCGGCACTCTTGCGAAACTTACCGGGAAAGAGATCTATTACGCGAAGGCAAAAAGGGCACTGGTGGAATTGCACAAACGGCGGTCGAAGATAGGATTGGTCGGACAAAGTATTGATATCAACACAGGGGAGTGGACAAGCTCTGCAAGTCATCTTGGCGGCCTGATCGATTCGTATTACGAATATCTTTACAAATGCTGGAGATTGTTCGGCGACGAAGAATGCAAGGCGATGTGGATGGAAAGTATTGCTGCGTTGAACACATACCTTCCGGATACTGTGAATGGAAATATCTGGTATGCACGTGTTGACATGAATACCGGTGAAAAGATCCGTCAGCGTTGGGGAGGATTGGAAGCGTTCTTCCCCGGCTTGCTAGCGTATTCCGGCGATATCCGCCGTGCGGAACAAATGCAAAAGTCGAATGATTACATGTGGACCCATTTTGGGATCGAACCGGAAGCATTCAATTATTCCAACGACAGTATTGTTTACAACGGCTACCCGCTCCGTCCGGAAATAATGGAGTCCGCATATTATCTCTACCGATGCACCGGAGATACCGTATATCAGCAAATGGGAAAGAGATATTTTGAATCGCTAAAAAAATATTGCCGGACACCGAATGGTTATGCCGAACTTGATGATGTTATCACTAAAAAACAGCGTGACATGATGGAAAGTTTTTTCTTCGCCGAAACAATGAAATATCTCTATCTATTATTTGCTCCGCCGGAAATGATCGATTTGAATGTTACCGTCTTTAATACTGAAGCGCATCCGCTCAAACGGACATGGTAAGTGAACAAAAATAATGCATGGTCCACTTTGAATGGAAGGGTGCTTGGTGTTGAAGAACTGCAGTAAGTAATGTGAAAGATTCGTGTACCATTTTAGACGAGAACGGATTGCCAACATTTATGAAAGGAAATTCTGATGACGCAATTATTCGATCAAATATTCGCTAACCCTCTCTATACCGTCATAGCAGTAGTTCTTCTTGCCGTGCTGGTATTTTCGATCATCAAAAAAGTGATCAAACTGATCATTACTGCTGTGATCCTGCTGGTTGCCTATTTTGCGTATGTGCATTATTTCGGCGGCGACATCCTGCAGACTATTGATACGACCATTCAAACAGGAACTGAAAAGGTGGAAGAGGTAAAGAAATCCGTTGAGGAAAATAAACAGGTTCAGGATGCGAAGAAGAAGATCGATAATGCGGTGAAGAGATAACGGTTTTCAATAATAACAACAGGTAAGATCGTTTTCTGGCTTCGCATGATCAACTCCATCATCAATATCCTAAAATGGCCGGTAGCACTCTTCATGGCATGGTCGCTGCCGGCTTTACTTCTGCTGCTGTGGAATTTCGTCATCTCACAGCATTACTCGCTCCAAAATATTCCTCCGATGATGATAGGTCTTGCCGGCTACCTTCTGCTGTGGTTTCTTATCTTCAAACGGAAAGCGGTCGGTTCCTATTTTTCAACGCTGGAACATGAGTGCACGCATGCACTTTTTGCAATTCTCACGGGACACTCCGTTAAAGGAATGCATATCACCGCGCATGATGGCGGACATGTAGTGTATAAAGGAGGACCGGGCAATTGGCTGATTACGATTGCGCCGTACTTTTTTCCGACCATAACAGTGTTGTTGCTCTCCGTCCGGCTTTTTGTTGCTCAGAACTATTGGCTTGAAATCGCCATCGGTGCATCCATCGCATTCCACATCACCTCATCGTATATTGAAACGCACGGCGCACAAAGCGATTTGCGGCAGGTCGGGAAATTCTTTTCATTCTGTTTTCTCCCCTCTGCAAATATTCTGACCTATACGATAATCGGAACATACCTGGTGTCAGGCTGGCCGGGGATGAAGAGAGCAATTTATTTTCTTTATGGTGAGATTACGTCATACAGTATCGTTGCATACCATTATGTTGATGCATTGATCAGAAAATAAAATAAATATTGCTTCTGCACAGCAGCATCAATTGTTTTTTATCAATGCAAATCCGTTCTTTTCTGTGCAGATCCGTGGTTTGATTTTTTGTCAGTGTAAATCAGTTCTATTCTGTATCTTTCCGTGGTATGTTTTTTTGATCCATCGCAAAACAACAAATTTATTAACACTCTTTTCCAAGAAGGAACCCTATGGAAACTCCCAATCCCTGTATGTATTGTGCAAACGATACCCGTGTAACTGATCTTATGATCAAGATCGGTGAACTTAGTGCATCGGTCCTCTATTTATTTAAGGAACAAACTTATAAAGGCAGATGTGTGGTAGTATTCAACAAAGGACACAAAAGAGAACTTTTCGAACTTACGGAGGAGGACCGGAATGCATTCATCGGCGATGTTTCGAAAGTGGCCTCCGCCGTGAGCAAAGCATTCTCACCGCAAAAAATTAATTACGGTGCCTACGGAGATAAAATGCCTCACGTTCACTTCCATATCGTGCCAAAATATGAATCAGCCCCGAAATGGGGAAGTACGTTCGACATGATGCCCGAAAATAAAATATTACTTTCGCAAACCGAATATGACGACATCATTCGTGAGATCAAGAAACATTTATAACAGACAATATTGTCCGTTTATTCTGTCCAATGGATAAAAATTGGAAGATAGCATATTGCTGTATCGTCCACTCTTATTTACATTATAGAAAAATTTATTGATAGCCAGGAATTGACTGGTCGTTGCCTCTAAAGTATATTCTCTTCGCAGCTAATAGTTTATTAAGGAGCTTCGTATGGATCGCAGAACATTTCTTAAAAGCGGCATCGGTTTTTCAGCGCTGACCGGAGCAAAGATTACCGGAGTAAACATGCTGGCTCAATATTATGCAACGGCAAATCAGAGCGGACCGGTTCCGTATGATCTTGTTGCTATCAAAGGGGGCGAACCTGATGTGATGTTCACAAAAGGGATGGAAGCGCTCGGAGGTCTCGGCAAATATGTGAAGAAGGGACAGAAGGTTGTTGTGAAACCGAACATCGGATGGGATGTTGGTCCGGAGCGTGCCGGAAATACTAATCCGAAATTGATCGAAGAAATTGTGAAGCAATGCTATACCGCAGGAGCGAAAGAGGTGGTGGTGTTCGACAATACGTGCGACAACTGGGTGCGGAGTTACAAGAACAGCGGGATCGAAACCGCGGTGAAGAATGCAGGAGGGAAGATCGTTCCCGGAAATACCGAAGGATACTATCATCCTGTTTCTGTTCAGGGAGCAAAGAACCTTACGAATGCGAAAGTACACGAGTTGATCCTTGAATCGGATGTGTTTATCAATGTGCCGATCCTGAAAAGTCACGGGTCCACAAAACTGACGATGTCCATGAAAAATATGATGGGGGTCGTGTGGGACCGGCGCGAATGGCACAAGAACGATCTTCATCAGTGCATTGCCGATTTTGCCGCCTACCGCAAACCTGACTTGAATATCATGGATGCATATTATGTGATGAAGAGAAACGGTCCGCGCGGTGTTTCGGAAGAGGATGTTGTCACGATGAAGTCGCTGCTGATCTCTTCCGATATGGTCACTATTGATGCAGCGGGAGCGAAGCTCTTCGGCATCGATCCGGCCGATGTCAGGTATATTCAAATTGCGGAGGAACAAAAAGTAGGACGGGCAAAACTTGATCAGCTGAACATCAAGAGAATATCGTTATAACGTGGTTACTTTACGGACAGTACGGATCACCGTCGCATCGATAAGTTTCATTCTCATCACCGCAATATTTTTGGATATTACCAATCGCATTCCGCCGGCTTGGAGTTCGGCCGTTGTCTCTCTGCAGTTCGCCCCGGCGGTGATCAAAACAATTTCTTCTCTTGGCATTGCTCTGGCCGCCGTGATCTTCGTCAGCATTCTTACCCTGCTGTATGGAAGGGTCTATTGTTCACAGCTTTGTCCGCTGGGAACGCTGCAGGATATTATTATTTGGATTCGGAAGAAAAAATTCAAGCACCGTAAATTCCCGTACCATCCCGCCAATTATCGTTTTCTGTATGCGGTGACCGCACTGAGTATTGTTTCCGCTATCTTTGGCAGTGCTGCGCTTCTTGATCTTTTAGAACCTTTCAGCAATTACGGCAGAATCCTTTCAACCATTGTAAGACCGCCGATCATCATTGTCAACAACGCACTTGCGATTTTTATCACCTCCACCAACAGTTTAGGTATAGCGGAAATTCCATTATTTGGTCTGGATCTGTGGAATGTTGTTTTGGCGCTATTCTTCCTTTCCGTCATCATCGGATTAACAGTATGGCGGGGAAGACTCTTCTGCAATCTGCTCTGTCCTGTCGGCGGCGTGTTAAGTCTTCTCTCCCGTATTTCATTATTTAAGATCACGATCAAGCATGATGCGTGCATCGATTGCGGATTGTGTGAGCGTGTCTGCCGCGCGCAGTGTATTGACAGCGAGAAGAATACAGTGGATTTTGCCGCCTGTGTGGGTTGTTTTGACTGTATAGGATCCTGTCCGACCGATGGAATGGGATATACGTTCCGGCGGCGCAGCGAAGTGTTACAGAAAGAAGATACGAACCGCCGAACAGTACTGCTTTCACTTTCTTCGGCTGTGCTTGCGTCGACCGGATTGCAGAACATTGCCGATACAACAAAGACTTCATCCGGGTATGTTGATGCAAAGAAAAAACCAGTGGTTCCTCCGGGCGGAAGAGGACAGGAACATTTTGAGAGTTACTGTACGGCATGTACTCTCTGCGTTACGGCATGCCCTACGCATGTGCTGCAGCCATCGTTTTTGGAATATGGTTTTGCAGGAATCCTTCAGCCGAAGATGGATTATAACGTCAGTTATTGTAATTTCGACTGTACGATCTGCGGCGAGGTCTGTCCGACCGGTGCCATTCAGCGGATACTTCAGCAGGATAAAAAATATGTTCAGCTCGGCAAAGTGACATTTGTAAAAGAAGACTGCATTGTTGAGATCAAAAAGAAGGATTGCGGCGCCTGTTCAGAACATTGTCCGACCAAAGCGGTAAAGATGGTGCCGTACGAAAATAAATTGACCATACCTCAGATAGAAAACGAATATTGTGTTGGCTGCGGTGCCTGCGAGCACGCCTGTCCGACTACGCCGCGCAAAGCAATCTATGTTACGCCGAATCTTGTTCACCAGACAGCTAAAAAACGGGAAGAGAAACGTCTCGAACAGCAAGCCGCCACTCCTCAGGAATTTCCATTCTGATCCATTCTCACACTATCCACAAAAAAGTATTGTTCGTCTTCACCTGACAGTGTTGTGACAGATGATCACCGAAATTGGTATTAGATGTTTCTAATCTTGTTTTATAAAAACGTCTTATTGACAATGTTTTTCTCATATCAACGCAACAAAAAAGATACTGATAGGGCGACGAGAAAAATATGAGTATCTATTACACGCCTTTGAGTCATACGGGGAAATATCGGCACGGAATCTCAATGTTGTCCATCTGAAAGAATCATGACCGATAAGCACATTAATTGCTGGGAAAAAATACATTGCGGTCGCGAACCCGGAGGCAATAATGCCGAATCACATGGTATCTGTCCGGCTGCCGTACAGGAAATATTCGATAAGACCAATAACGGACAAAATGGTGGACGCTTCTGCTGGTTTGTTGACGGAACAAATTGTTCGGAAAATATTCAAGGGGCGTTTGTTGACCGGTTCGAACATTGTCAGAAATGTGAATTCTTTTTACTGGTGCAGAAACAGGAGAACAGACACTTAGTCGTTGTCCGTTACGATACGTAGCAGTGAAAAATCAAAAAGCGAAACAGAACGTCAAATGTTTTTGCAGCAAACCGCATCATCTCTCCAGAATAATTCAATCAACCCTACATTCTTGCGTAAACTATCCGGCAACGGCGTTATAAGAACAATTGTTTTGGAATTTCCTTCCCCGGAAATCCCGATGCCATGACCGCACCGTATGCACCGACCTTTCTAATAAGAAGGTAATCTCCTTCACGAACCTTTTCAAGCATTCTGTTCTTCCCGAGAAAATCGTTCTGCAGGACGGTGTTTCCCCGGATATCATAGTTTACGGGCTGACGATGCGTTGTATTGACTGTAGTGATGGCGTGATATGATCCGTACAAGAGCGGCCGAGCAAGTTCTGCATAACCGGCATCAATGGCTATTTCATATTTATTACTGTTCAGATGTTTTATATTCGTTATCTGAACGAGAAGCGAGCCGGCATCGGCAAGTATTGTTCTTCCCGGTTCTATGATCAGTTCTATTGGGCGGTCATATTTATGAGATAATGCTTTCACGTGAAGCGCAAACAACGCGAGTATTTTTTTGATATCGAAGGCTTTCTGACCTGGCGCGTAAGGAATTCCGAATCCGCTTCCGAAATTGACATATTCAAGATCCGGGAACGAAGATGCCATGGTGCACATGTATGGTGCATAATGCTGGAAGGGAGTCATTTCCAGTACGTTGGATGCAAAATAACCATGCACACCAGTAATTGAATTGCGTGCTGCGTCAGCCATCTTCAGAACAGATTTGAAATCTTTCTCTTCAATACCGATATGTGAGTGCCGGTTTGTATTTGTCGCCTGTAATGATCTGGCAGAAATGCTTTTCGGAATCCGTATGCGTACCCCGAATTTGCGGTTTTGCGCAAGCGTACAGAATTTATCCACTTCTTCCACAGAGTCCAGATTAATGCGGATGCCCTCGCGGATCAAGGTTTTCATCAGATCAGTACTTATGCCTGTTGAGGTGAAGGAAATTGCACTGTTCTTAAATCCGGCCTTCTTCACTAATTGCAGTTCATGGACGGAATTGATCTGTACGCCTAGTCCGTTCCTGCGGATAACCGACAAAATATTTTTATGATTGTTACACATGACGGCAAAATACATGGTGGAATGTCTGTAATTCAAAGACCGTGCGATGCGGCGGATATTGTCCTCGATTTGTTTTGAGTCGTACACATACAGCGGTGTGCCGTATTTTTCTGCCAATTGTGAATAATCAATGTGAACCATAGAGATCCTATGAATGTCGGCCGTGTTGCTCCGGTGACATCACCGTAGCCAAATTTACTTCCCTTGATGCTGTTCACTTTGGAGCAATAAGCAGAAAACTGTCCAACAAATCAATAAGGACAAAAGATATTCTCTATTGTCGATCTAGCAATTCAAATTGTTGTTTTTGCTTTGCTGCCTTAATATGGCCAATAAAATGAACAATTTAGCTTCTTCCAAAGAATACGCGTGGCAAAAGGAATTGATTCTTGCTACATTCACTCATCCAAATATTTCAGGTTCCAATGCTGCCTTTTCCAATTGATGTTGTTGGATTTATCGGATGTTATGCCGTTTTGATGTTGGTTTATCATGCCATCAGTCAAACAAATACGCATTCGTTTGGGGTCCTCCTTTTGTCCGTCGCAATTTCGTATACGTTCCTCTTCTTTCTTGCGGATTATTTTCTCAATGTTCTTATCCTCATCGTTGAATTGTTCACGAATCCGACCGCATTCTTTCCTTTTTTTGGGACCTGTTTGATTACCGGATTCATGGTGAAAGTGTATTTCTCTCCGCCGGAGAAAATGAACCTTGCCGAGATGCAGAATTTCATTAAAGCATCCTTGTCCTTTGAAAATTATTTCCGTCTGCGTGATGTCGATACGCAGGAGAAGATCGGCACGCATAAGATGAAAAAGATCTATGAGGAAGTGCACGGGAAACCGTACACGGAGGAAGTGATCGCAACGGCATTCGACGAACAGATGACAACGTTCAAAAAAGTCAGCATCGAGGAACTGAAGGAAAAGAAGAAACAGTATCCGCCGGAATATTTCGAAGAGGTCGCACGGCTGAACGAAAAACAGACGACGGATGTATCGGTATCGTTCCGATTTCAATTGATGGATAATACATTCCATTCGCTCCTTACGATGATGGATCATTTTGAGATCAATCCCGTTGAACGGATACTTACAGTTGGCATCATGTATCCCGTGGACAAAAATATCTCTCTGCAGACGCAAGCCGAAAAGATACGGCTGGTGGAACGGGTCTATGAGGCATTGCACATTCTTATCGCACAGGAATGGTTTTTACTTTATATGCCGTTTATCAGCATCATTACCGTTACGTGCAGACAGAAGGAATTTTCGGACATTATGATCGAAACGGTGAAATCTCTGATGACATTCAAAATATCGCTTCACAATTTACACTTACGATCAACGCGTATTACTACCGGACCGGAAATAATGAAAATAGCCGCGATAAATTTCCTGTCTTAATTTCATTTCCGTGCAGCTCAATTCTTTCCGTGTTAATCCGTGGTTGCTTTTTTCTTCTTGCAAATCCGTTCTTTCAGTGTTAATCCGTGGTGGTTTTTTTTCTGCAAATACGTTCTCTCGGTGTTAATCTGTAGTAGCTTTTTTATCCGTGTAAATCCGTTCTTTCAGTGTTAATCCGTGGTTGCTTTTTTTATCGTGTCAGACTTTGTAGTTACATTTATTCTTTGTAAAATTAGTGACAAATAAAATGATCTATCCATAATCGTTGGACGACAATGACAACCAGACGTACATTCATCAGATCATCGGCTTTTGCATCAGCGGCGTTCCTGGCGCACACGCCGGAATCTTTTTCCTTAGAAAAAAAAGAAACGAACGGCATTGCTGTCGGAAAACCAATTGTTCTTTCTACCTGGAACTTTGGCATTAAGGCGAATGAGGCAGCTTGGAGTGTGCTGAGTAGTGGCGGAAGAGCATTGGATGCCGTTGAAGCTGGTGTAAAAATTCCCGAAGGCGATCCGAACGAGAGAAGTGTCGGTTACGGCGGCCGTCCGGACCGGGATGGACGCGTTACTCTCGATGCGTGTATCATGGACGAACAAGCGAACATCGGATCGGTTGCTGGTCTGGAATATATTAAACATCCAATATCGGTTGCACGGGCGGTGATGGAAAAGACGCCGCATGTGATGCTGGTAGGTGATGGTGCACTGCAGTTTGCATTGTCGCAAGGATTCGTAAAAGAAAATCTTCTGGTGGAAGAATCGGAAAAAGAATGGA
>CAJBTU010000234.1 GCA_903958625.1 uncultured Ignavibacteriota bacterium
CCGTGACGCAAACAGCCGTGTATCAGTTCCACAACGGACGATGGAAGCAGATGAGAGTCTTTACGATAAGAAATTATCAGGATGCTTTTTAATAGCAAACGCCCACTAACGCGGGCGTTTTTTTTTGTATGACATCTGATCCTATTAAGCCTGTAGATACTATAAAACAATAAATAGCGTTGAACCATCAGTAAAGTTTTACCAATAACTGCCGATAACTATAGTAGTGGAATTGTGTAGCATTCATAAAAACATCCAAAAAAGGGGTGGATTTATTGTAAGCAAAAAGGGGGACCTATGGAAATCATCATTGGCATCTTATTATATCTGGTTTTTTTGGGAGCATTTGCCGCATTCGGACGATTCTTAAAAGATTGTGATGAATCGATGCTTGATCAGATCAAAAAGGAATCATTGAAGAATCTTCAAACACCGCATTTCTGACACCATTAATACTAAAGGTTTTTTACGATTTATTTTTGGCACAGGAATGGTATCCTTATTAGTATGGTATCTTAAATGAGGAATTGTATGGTCATTACCGGAAGTGTTTCTTTATCGCCAATTGTTGTAGCGCTGTCTGTTGCCGAGAATCACGTGCAACAGCGAAATGTCACAAAATTGTTAACTGATCAAGCAAAAAAAAAGGCTGAACTAGCCTCGAAAACTGTTACCAAAGTAAAATCAACATCCAAAAAATCCGGAATCAATTCGAAAGGTGAACGGTCGGTTGATTTCCGTGCATAAGGTCAAACCCCTTATTACTTCGTCACTATTTCTCCCAGCATTTGCTTAACTCCTAAGAGAAGATCGTTTCTGAGAGCGTTTTCTCGTCCTATCGCCTTTTCAATTTACATCCACTGAAATTAATATTTTCATTTGATTCTACAGCGAATTCACATCTTACGGATTTCTTTTCTGGCTACCTACCTTTGGTAAAAGACAAATTCCATAGTGCGAATACAATGAATTAGTCGTTGACAAATTGGCCGATACTGACAGACCGAAGCGGCGAGGTTTTACTGTTCGTATCAATATAACTGATCACTTTTGTTTGTTTATTCCACGAATAGGTAATCAATACATTCGGAACATCGTGGTTGCTTCCATTGAGATCCGTGAAATCCAGAATGATCTTAATAAAACATAATTTTTGATCTTCCTTCTCGATGAGAGCAATTATTTGTTTTATTGTGAAGCGAAGTTCTTTAGTGATCGGTTCAATTATTTTTTTTATTTCCTCATTGACAAAAACGTCGGCAACGCACCGTGACAAAAGAGCTGGGTTAATTTTGGTCATTCTTTCCTCCAATATCAATTTATCGATTTCGCGATGCCGACTATGAGTTATTGTATTTACCTACAGATCGTACGATTATGAATAGATGCGAAGCGCCGGTATATTTTTGTTTCAGTAAATGAAAAACTGAAAGTCGAAGAGATGGATTCTTTTTTTCAGCGCCGGGATACACAATTTTCGCTCGTAAATAATATTGGCAAGAATAGACATCAATGGCAAATCGGAAATTGGATTGCCATTGTTTGCACCGTCAATAAATGATACAAAATGTGCCGGAACGATTATTTCATTCTTGCAAATTCAACGCGACGATTCTTTGCTCTTCCCTCTTCCGTTTTATTCGACGCGATCGGATTGCCCGGGCCAAATCCTTGCGGCAGGAGTCGTTTCGTATCGATTCCTTTACTGATGAGGTATTCGACAACAGCTTTGGCTCGATTGAGCGAAGTTTTACGATTAGCAGAAGCATTACCGGTATTATCCGTATACCCATTGACCTGCATTTTAATATCAGTGTTCTCTGACAATATCCGTGCAATGTTGTCCAGAACAATCTTCGATTCGTTTGTTAACGTTGCTTTCGACAATTCAAAGGTAATCCCTTCCATCACGATAGCCTTCGAGGAATTCATCCGTAATGATTCGACAAGTTTGACCGCCTCGGCAACTTTCACCTCTACGTTAAGCGATGGACGAGGAATATCAACATACGTAGTTTCCAGCGATAGTTCATGCGACAACACACCGGATTTTACTACAATTTTTGCATCGTTTGTCCGCAGCAAGATGGTTTCATTAAAGTTGTCTGTAATCTGTGCATAAGCATTTTTATGAAAGAGCGTATCTTTCTTTGCATTTTCCAGTGTTGCGGTATATGTTATTTCGTTTAAACCTGACCTGACCATATCCGTAAGATTCACCGAAGCTACCCGAATAAAATCCATTTCTTCAGCCATCATTCTTGCGGTCGAGGTCAACGATGAGGAGCGGATCTTTACCGAAAGATTTTTCGACGGCAAAGGGATACCATTGATCGTAAACGACCGATCGTTAATAATAAAAACGGATTCCAGTGAATCAAACAATTTCACCGATTTGAACTTCTTCTTCGGGTCTATATAAAGGGACGTTTTGAAAAACACCATATCGCCGGCCGTGATCGTCACGGAATCCGAGAGATGATTTGACGTTCTTGGATTGCTAGAACTGACGTTGAGTTCTGATGTCTCGATCTTATTTTTCGCCGTGTCCACAATGACATTCTCGACATAGATCCTTCCACTTTCTACAATAATACTGTCAATGGAACTGATCTTTACCGTTGAGACCGATGGTATGACCGTATTTGGACGCGGCATACCATTCAAGACTGCCTTATAACTTAAAACGCCGCTGGTAACTTCTTTTCCTCTGCCCAATTTAAACTGTATCGTATTACCCGATACTACCGGATTGATGCGTCTGCCGTTATACAGGAAACTATTCGGGACAACACTGACATGATCGGAGATCTGATCGTTGATCTCGATGGATGCAATAGCCTTATTTCCGGAGTACGCGAACGACACGGACATTTGCACCGTATCAACTTTAATTTTTCTCAACGTATCCTCAAAGAGATACTTTGGTTTCAGCTGCCGAACAGCAATAAGCTTGTTCACCTTTGCCAACGTTTGCACAAGAGAATCTGCTGTATTCCGTTTCAGATAGAAGTTCGCTTTTGCTATGCCGCCTTCTGTGACTCTGACGAAACGGGAAATCGGATCCTTTGCAAACGCATTGTTCCCTGCGAGCAGTTCTGTCTTTTTCGGGATAGTCAATTCGTTCACACGCATCACATGCTGGCCGGGTTTGACATCGGGAAGCGAGAATTTCCCGTCATCACCGGTCGTGATCCTTGTTCCATCTTCCATCCAGATCTCCACACCTTTTTCGCCATTTTCGCCGGCATCCTGGAACGTATTTCTGTTGTCATCATAGAATACTTTTCCAATGATGAGACCTTTTTCCGTAAACACACCCGGGCGCACGGTGACCTGCCACTGGGAAGGAACGGAAACAATCGTCGTTCCAAATCCGACAACAGCGGATGCATACGCAGTATTCGTTCCTTCGCTTTCCATTGCATCAGCACCAATAGCAAGCTGGTACACCAGCGTAGAATTTTTCGCCGACGGCAGCGTATCGGTGAAATTCCATTTCAACAGATTCAATGCAGGATTTGATGCCGGCTCGAACGGTTTGCCATTGTACCGTGCGGAATTCTTCACATACTGAAATGCATACGGCAAAAGATCATAAATACCAATTTCTCGCATTGATTGCGGACTTGTATTGCTGATCTGAACTTGGTACGTTACCACATCACCGATCTCAGCCACTTTTTTATTAGCTATTTTCACAATCTTCAGGAACGAAGAGAGGTTAGGATTCTCATTCACAACAAACATTGCGTCACGCCGCATGAGAATCGAGTCGCCTTGCATCATATAAGCATGCGAAGAAACTGAAATTCCATTTCGCAGAGCAAAATCGGTGTTGAGTCTAAGCGAAATGGAATCTTCTTTGTCCGGAGCAATAGAACCGATATAAATAACGGAGATGCTGTCCACGATCTTCGTTGAATCGAGTACAGATTTTGCCAGCGAGATTCCGCTTAATCCGGCAGAAAATACGGTATCGACAATTCTTATCCCACGCAGACTATCGGTTCCGATATTTTTGAACCTAAAGACATGCCGGATGCTGTCGCCGGCAACGATTGTATCTTTCGGAACGGCAAACCGGTTGAAGAACTGCACCAATGCCATTGAACGAATAGTTGTTGTTCTGGATGAACTGACCGTGAGAATCTGTGAATTGAACCAGATCCTGTTCAGAATTCTCGTACTGTCAGGAATGTTCTTGGATATAACCAACTGTAACGACACCGAATCCTGATCAAGCGTCTTGAGCGTATCCCGCCGCCACTTTACAACGCGAGAAACAGAATCATAAGCAACAGAAGCGAAATTTCCTTTAGAGGCAGAAACAAACTTTGCATATGGCGAGAGCGTATCTGAAAGCGTAACTGTCCGATGTTCTGCAGTCCCGCTGTTGATCACACTGATTCCGACGTTTATGGTATCTCCGGCATTCGCTGTTGACGGAGCAGCGGAAGACAAAATAACATTTGAATCCAATGCGATCTGGAGACTCAAGTTGATCGTGAATGTACCGGCCCCTGTGTCCGAAAGCATTGTATAACCGTTGAAATTAGGAAACTGAACACTGTCCAGCGATATGGTATATCTTGCCGGACGTAAGTTTTCAAATTTGAATTTCCCTTTAGCATCAGTGAATTGTTCCTGCACACGAACAAGGGCATTCGGATTTAAAAGATTCCGGCTGGTTGAAGAACGTTTCACGCGAACCGATGGCGCCGGCGCAATCGAGTCCAGAAATACGATGACATTCTCGGCGGGAACAGGTTGTCCGGTGATCTTATATTCGATCCTACCAGAAATGATATTCGGTATCACAATCGGCGGCAATGGGAATATTGTCGGATCGATCTCTGTTTCCGTTCGTATTGTGTCGCCGAACTTATCTATCACAACAACTTCCAATCGGTATTTCCTTACATCCTTACTCAGCGCAATAAAAAATTTTCCATCAGCTTTTGTTGTATCAATACCTACAATGTGCTGCAGAGAGTTGAATACCCGTGCGATCGCACCCTCGAAAGGAATTCTATTAATACCATTTACTACACTACCGGTCACTGCGCCGGGATACATGAACACACCGGAGGTATCCTGAATATTACCAAACGTTGCATTACCTCCTATGACAGTGATCTTGGACTTGAGAATATCATTATCCACATTAATCGAACGCAAGAAAGCTACCGCTTTTCCGTTCTTTACAGTCGTAGAAATGACACTCGAATTATTAGAGAATGTTCCAAGAGAAGCAGTGAAATCCACCGGTACACCATCCGGAAGTACCTGGCCGGAGGAATCCTTCAATATGACGATAATCTGCGAACTGTCTTTGTTAAGACTGCCGAAAATAAATTCAGGCTCAGGCTGAATGGAGATTGATTTCGGCAGAATCGGAACGATCATATTGAGTGCCGACGCTCCAGCGCCCTGAGGATAATTTGCTGAAACTACGAACGCCCCGTTCATCAACTGCTGATCACCGATATTCGGAGGCGTTACAACGACAACAACAATTTCTTTGGATGAAAATGCCGGAAGGGTTCCGAGATTCCATCTGATCAGTCTCTTATCTGCAGAAATGTCTTCGGGTGTAATATTGGAGTTCAAATACATTCCGAACGCAGAGATGGTATCGTACAACATCGTATTCGTTGTTGCAATATTTCCCGTGTTCTTTACAATAAACCTATACGT
This sequence comes from uncultured Ignavibacteriota bacterium, assembly GCA_903958625.1. GTDB lineage: Bacteria > Bacteroidota > Ignavibacteria > UBA10030 > UBA8401 > UBA8401. The sequence goes on from CAJBTU010000234.1 coordinate 5,701, forward strand.
CATCGTTCTGCCGGAACCGACAAAATCCAGCTCCGGAGATAAGGAAAGAGTCAATCGCGGAAAACTGCTTACGATAAAAGTCTTCGACGCAGTGATACTTGACGACTGCCAACTGAGATCTGCCTGTACATTCAATTGCGTATTGACGAGCAGAGTGCTGTCAATGACGACTTTTACTTTAACCGAATCGGATCTTCCCGCCGGAACGTTGAATATCCTCCATGTCACAGAATTCCCGGAGATCGAGCCTCCCGTAGAGCCCGGGACAAACCTCATCCCTGCCGGCGGCAACAGACCTTCAATGGTTGCAGTGTCTGCTGTTTTATTACCAATATTCTTATAGACAATTCGAACAGTGACTGTTTCCCTGTTAAACACAAAACTATCAGGTGAGCTGAAACTCATTTCAAAATTCGGTGCTTCCAATACGCTGAATTGCGTGACGTTCGACTGAATGGAATCTTTCGGGTATGTTTTGAACTGATACAATGCTTTCGCCTGATTGGAAATGACGGTATTCGGCGCCGTTTGCGATAGGGCAAACATGCTCACGCCAGCGATCAATAACAGAACCGCTCGTGCTATATTGCTGAATGATATGGTATAATTTTTTACCGACATAAGAACAGCGCTTTATTTTATTTTCACTTTGAATTCTACGGATCCGTTGGCATTTGCTGACAAAGCACCGACGGAAACAGCGATGACTGAATTATTACTTTGATCCGTCGCTACAGATACGCCGCCGGAGTTATCCGAGACAGACAATCCGTTCACTTTTACACTATTCGGTACGTATTTTGTCTCGTTTGGTGTTACATCGACAATAGAAAAATCTTTCACCGCCGCATTGCCGGTGTTCGAATACGAGATAGTATATGTAATCACCGATCCTGCCGGTTGATTCCCTATCGGGAAAACGCTTTTATTGATCGCCACTACGGGAACATTCATTGTCGTCACAACCACTACGTTATCGGATTTTCGATGATCACCCGCGGATGCAGCAAAGAACTGCAACGAATCTTTCACCTGATCCATTTCCAGTCTCGGCAGCCGGGCCATGGCAAATACGCGAACGCTGTCCCCCACGGCCACTGAATCAACGTCAACGCCTGCAGAATCGTTCGTATTCGTTAACGCAGGATCAGCAGCATCCCACACTCCATTATTATTCCCATCACGGTACAACTTCCATACGATGTTTTGCGATGAAGCGGTAGAGAGTTCGATAAGATCTTTGAACGATCCTGTATTCCGTACTCTGTATCTGTACCATGCCGTATCGGAAGGCTCTTTCGTCAATGATGTGAACATCGGGATAACCTGAATACCATATTCCAATTTGCCGCTCACGGTAACCGATACCGAATTGGAAGAGACGGAATAGGCATTCGAGGCAACAGAATAATTCATTCCAAATTGATTGGCGATGACCGTACCGGGAGTAAATCCTGCACTCAATTGAATAGTAAGCGTTACCGTCACCGACTGCGACGGATTCAAAGTGCCGATATTCCATACCACCGGATTTGCGCTGCCGTTCAATGAACCGATCGACGCAGTACCGGAAATGAATGTACATCCCCCAGGAATCACGTCATAGATCGAGATATTATTTGCTGGAGCAGTTCCATTGTTTGTTAAACTAAATGTGTATATCACCTGCTGGCCAGCCGCCGGAATGGAATTATTCACCGATAATCCCGGACTGAAAGGATCAAAACCAGATGTACGTACGGTGGTCACATACTTTCCACTGTTTGATTTTGACGAATCAAAAAGAGACTTAACGGTCACGGTTACCGTATCTTTTATTCCATTCAACGATTCTCCCCGAGGAACTTTTACCCGAAGAATAACGGGGAACAGACCGTCTGCCGCCATCAACGCTGATTGAGAAATTGTTCCTGCGTTGACCTCGCCTGCCTGCAAAATACCATCGCCATTTATGTCAGCATATAACTGCGTTATCCATCCTTTTGAAGAGAGAGCCGAAAGTTTAGCGCGGTCATTTCCATTTCCGGAGTTGATGACATTGAACGGATATTCTACGTTGGTGCTGTCGCTTTGTGTAGACAGCGTATTCGAAGCAGGCAAAATATTCAACGCCGCTTTTTGCGCAACGGTAACAACGACATAAGCAGAATACACGGTATC
>CAJBTU010000235.1 GCA_903958625.1 uncultured Ignavibacteriota bacterium
CAAGCCTGACTCGCGGGGCTCAACGCCATGTCATGGCAACACTGAAGCACTTCGCATTGAACTCCATGGAAAACGCCAGGTTTGGTGTTGATGTAAGCATTGATGAACGCGCGTTGCATGAGGTGTATCTCCCTCATTTCAAGCGCATCATCGAAGAAGGCGTTGCCTGTGTAATGACCGCGTACAACTCGGTGAATGGCGAATGGTGTGGTGAGAGCACCGCATTGATTTCCGACATTTTGCGAGATGAATGGGGGTTTACCGGCTTTGTAATCTCGGACTGGATCTTTGGACTGCGCGATGGTGTGAAGAGCTTGCAAGCCGGCCTCGATGTTGAGATGCCGTATCGCATGATTCGGAATGCGCCAATTGTATTGGCCATTGTCGAGGAGGTTCAATGCGTTTGCTCCAAGTGCCGTATTGTAAGAGCCATCCGCCAATGAGAACAATGCCGATGCACCAATGCCGGTATTTGCGACTGCATCAAAAGTTAAATTGCCCGAATTTAAGCCAAGAAAAGTATTGGGGATGGCTCCGTCGTAACTGGTAAAAGCGTATAAGAACCTCGTCCCCGCCAGCGAAAGCACACCTTCATACGTACCGAAATTGTGGGAGAGATTGATCCCTCCGTTCGACTGGCTGAAACTGAAGAAGGTCTTTGCCGAATCCTTAATGGTGAATGCCCCGCCGGCCCCGAGCGTGTTGATGATATTTTGTGCGCTGACATTCACCGCGCACAGAATGAATACGATCGTGAACAATACTTTCATTGTGACTCTCCGTTTATGTTTCGTGATCATTTTCTATAGAATTATGCAACCGATGAGCCGATGATCACTTACGGCGACAATTGCCTGAAACCTGTCCGTACCATCTATCATTAAGTTCGTCATTCTGGAATCATTTATCGGCAGACAGGGAGCGGACAAATTACGGAGAGGAATAAGTGCGTTTACCTTTTTTTATTGCGGATTTGTGCAGAGTGATAAGAACGGCATGATCTGATCTGCAATGGCCGGTGCAGGCTTAAACATTGCCACGAAGACCCGCTCAATGATTCTCAAAAAGCAGAGCGGGCAGGCACTAAGAAAATATATGGGATGGCCTGTGCAAAAAGTCACCCTTCGGCGCGTTCCGGCGCAAAAAGCGCGCCGTCACTTGCTCAAGGTGATCATATATTTTTATAGTTTTGAGCGAGGGCTGATGTCTGATGTTGCTTTCCGAGAAAACCTTTTCAAGGTTTGCCAATAAATTCATATGAACCTTGACGAGGTTTTGCGCTGATTATTTCATCAACAGTAATAGAAGCATCGGCGTTTTCCTGTTCGACGATGGCCGCGCATGAACACTAATGAGTGATATGATGATCGCTCCCTAACACCAACACCGATGTTACGCATGAATTGAGTTCGGTGGAGTCAAATGGTTTCGAGAGAAAACCGGAAGCCCCGGCATTCATTGCCGTTTGCACGTTTTCCGGTCCATTAACGTAGCCGGTCATGATGATCACCGGAATTGAGGCAATTGTTGTCTCTTGTTTTATCCTTTTCAAAACTTCGATCCCGTTTAATATGGGCATCTGCCAGTCCATAATGATCAGATCGGGATGTTCACGCAATGCAACGGCGAGTACCTTTTCACTGTTCTTCTCACCGAAGCAAAAATATGTTGCGCCGGATAATTTGCGCTCAACCAGCTCGATGTTCTCTTCTTCATCATCGACAATGAGAATTGTATGTCGTCCACTATCCATTTATTGAAGCACTTCCCTTCCTTCGGCGGATACTGATATTCGTTTACTAGTACCGCACCGAACCATTCGCGATGGATACTTATTGAGAAATAATAAGAATATTCGATGATATTGCCGATGGACAGGAAGCGGACAAATGTGATTGCCGTATTGGATAATGAGCCGACAATAAATCAATTCAATGCGGAGTTACTATGAGGGGAGCACAAAAAGAATGGGTTACCGGGGATTGAATGCATGACAAAAGAGGAAACAAACAACGATATGAGCCAGATTCAACAATATTCAGCTGCGATCTTGGCGACACGTGATGAACTATTGGATTGAATTACCAATAAATAGATACAAGATAATCTGAATTTGTCCCCCTCCGGTCCGCCTATATTTTTTGGAATAATGCATATATTATTTAGGCGGGTTATAGAAAATAATGCAATGGCTTGCTGCCAATATTGAGAACTCTCGTTCCGTGTTGCACGTTTGGGATTCGTTGAAATAACCTGTTACAGTGATAATTACAGACTGATTCTCTGTTCAACAAACAAATTCAAATGATCAATTGTCGTTATTCTTCCAATAGTTTGGTATTTAAACACCTCGCCACTCTGGCCGTCTTTGCTTTTATGACTATTCAGTATATGTCCGGACAAACATCGGCGAGCCTAAGTTCAAATGCTACTGCGACAATAGTAACGGGGCTTCGCATTCAGACAATTAACGACCTCAACTTTGGTATAATCATTCGCGGAAAGAACAATGCCAAGGTAAGAGTAAAATCGGACGATACTTACGATGAGTTAGATGATGCCCATGAAATTTCTAAGCATTGGAGCCGGGCAAAATTTCTGGTAACAGGTCAGCCAAACCTTTCTTTTTCCATCTTCCTCCCGCAAAATACCATTACTGTTGAGAATAAAGATGATGTGATGGAGTTAGATGAAATAGAACTGGATGAAAAAAATCTTCCAACATTGGATCACAATGGCAATAAGACTATTTACGTTGGGGGGACATTGCATTTAAAAGGAAACCAGAAAGAAGGTTCATACACCGGCTCCATCGCAATCTCGGTGGCATATTGATCTGCAATGACATTCCTTTATTGTCTTTCCTGTCCTAACACTCCCGGCAAAAAAAATCCCGCATTGCATACAGCAAGTATATTGAAACCCGCTGTACGAGATCACGAACAACGGGATAAAAAACGCAACACCAAATCCGCTGCATGACATCCCCGAAATCAATGAAGATTCCGGGGATGAACGGACTCCTATTTGTAATAGATCCGCTTTGCCAGGAAGATCTTCCATTTGTCAAATTCAAACATCGTCGTTTGCTGCTTGTAGAATTTTTCCAGAAGCGAACACGTTGCTATCGTCGCCGGAAGATTTTGCGACTTCGTGAGGATATTCAGCAGTTCAATCTCATCGGAATGCGTAATATTTTTATCCCATAGTAATGCCAGTATTTGATAGACATTAAGCATTGTCGCATTCGGGGATTTCAACAATTGAGTCAGGTCATTCGTTGAGAGCGAATCGTACGAAACAACTTTCGCGTTCTTTACAATCACAAGATCGCCCAAGCTGACATTGAGGCGCTTCGGCTCTCCGAACATCGCATAATAGGCCTTCAGGTCCGTCATTTTTTGTTCGGCAAACACCCCTTTTTCGCCGCCGCGGAGGATGATTCGTGCGAGCTCTTCGAACGCGCTTCTCGATCCGCTGCGGGCCAGGTTATCAAGCGCAATCACGTCAACATACCCCCGGTTCAGCGTAAGTTCCGACGACACCTGACTGAGGTTCTGCTGAACCTTCTGCTGCATCGGCAAAAGAATCGACCTGGTCGATTCCATCTCTTTGTCTCTGTTCTTAAAATAGGTGAGTTCACCGGTCACCACGTTTTTCATATCTGACTGCAGTGACATTCTTAAGAGAAAAGCGGAGCCGGCAATCACAACCGCGATCAGGATTAACAGGCCGAAGATCACCTTACCCCTTTTCTTCCGGTACTGGTGTTCTGCTACCAGCAGGTCTCTGAATTCCACGTTACTCGAGATCAGCTCGGTGAATTTTTCGTCCATAATGGACTTGATGATCATTTCACCCACCAGCCTGCGAGCCGGCAGGTTCGAAGATTCACCCTTTTTTTTCACTTCTACCTTAGTTTTGTTTCTGATGATCATATAGTGGTACCTCCCGTATAGTATTTCTGTTCGATTTATTTTTTTTGCATCATAATCAGATTCAGATCAAAATATTCCTTTTCGCCCGGATCGACCAGAATGGTCGCAAGGTTCCTGCTTACCTTGGCGCCGTTCATATCCGCAGAAACCACCGCAAGCGTATAGGTGCCGTATGAGACCTCCGGAAAATTATAATATCCGTCGTACGATGAACGGGTATTTTTAACAACCTCGCCTGTTTCATTCTTCAATTCAATGGTCACTCCTGCGACGATAGTAAGAGCGCTTTTTATGGCCGCGTCGGCAGGGAGCACATCAACAATGCGTGAAAAACGATTTGATTTATCCTTTATGATGACGGCATCGCTCGAAATTGTTTCTTTGTCATCGAACGACACAACCGTCACCTCCGTATTTGTTTTCAGTGTGTCGGACCATCGTATCACCGAATCGCCGATGGTGAACCGGATATCGGATGTTACCGTCGACATCTTTGTCAGCGCGCTGTCCGGTTTGCTGATGATAACCTGGTACGTGAGATACGAATTGAACATCGGCGGCAACCCTTCAATCGTCCATTGAAGCGTATCACCGCTGATCCGCGGCTCAAGATGGATGCTGTCCCCGATGGCCCCCGTTCCGGCAACGTAGACCATTCTCGGATCGATCAGGTCAGTACACTGGAGTTTCCGTACGGGTCCCGGAATGTTGCAGGTGATGGGAATGGTGAACGTTTGCGTTTTCGTTCCGATCTTCGATGTTGTGTAATGTTCGCCGAAGAAGAATTCTACGCGGCGGTTCAGGGCTCTTCCTTCCACTGTGTTGTTGAGAGCAATCGGATTGAACTCGCCGAACCCGATGGCCGTAATGCGCGACTCTTCGATGCCTCTCGAGATCAAATATGCCCTGATCGTATTCGCCCGAGCCTGCGAAAGTTCCGTATTGCTCGGAAACTCCCTCGTGTGGATCTTATTGGTATCGGTATGACCGGCAATGGTGAGCGATACGGTTGGTTTCTGCTGCATCATCAATAGCAGTTTATCAACCCTGATGAACGCCTCCGGACGCAGCGTCGCTTTCCCGATATAAAAATTTATTCCGCTCAGCGTAATCGGCACTCCATACCCGTCTTCAACAAAAAGTAGGTTCCGGGGTGAGGCGATGCGCTGCATCGTCAGCAGTTGGTCACCAACGGGACGCCGGTTGTAAAGCGTTCCGCCGATCTCTGTCACCACTTTCAGCGGACAGTCAATCGTATAGGTAACGCCTGATCTCGGGATGAACCTGATAGCCGGAAGTTCCGGAACCCAGGAAGGATTTTCGATGGTGGACTGAGAAACGGCGATATCATTCCATTCATCGTTCGGCAAACGGTCGAGCAGCGCAACGCCGTTCGCTTCGGTTTCTTCAAACCTGCTGACAGAATTAAGGAAGAAACTGACACCCGGTACCGGCGTTTCACCGTCGTCGTACACTTTGTTATTGTTGGCGTCAAGAAATACGCGCACTCTTGACGAACCGGTCGATGCTTTTGCCCTGTCACTGAATAGTTGTTCGTTAAAACGGTTGTCGCGCGTTAAATTCAACGATACACCAAGCCCAACGCTGTAATCCCGCCGGGAGTTAACGCTGGCATTCACACTTATTGCAACAAAACCAAAATACCGGTTCCAGCTGGCATTGATCGATCCCCGTTTGTCCATTGCACCATATTCACCCGAAAGACTCGCGCTCGATTGTTCGGAGAAGCGGTAATCATAGGTGATTGCCGTGCTGTTCAATCCCTTCGGTTCAGTAAGATTCATCATCAGCTGCATCCGTACATTCGACGGACCGAAATTCAGGTTTGATTGCGTTCCCCAGGTAAGGTCTGCAAGATGATTGTCGTGCGGACGGTTCATATTCCAGGAAAGATGCTGCCCCAATTGAACGAACGGAAGAAGGAACGACCAGGAAACATCCAGAAAATTATGACGAAGCGACTGGAAATATTCCATGCTCAGGAACCTCACGGAGAGATCGGACATGTAACGAGATTCAAACGGACGGATGCCGTAGATGGATGCATCGTGCTTGGTCTTCAGCCCGTTTTTATAAAGCACATTCTCCCTTGAAATCTGATACGGAGTGTACCGGGTGGTACGCATATTTAAACCGATTCTGCTGAATTTCGCCTGCAGGCCAAGGTCGGTCGTCCATTGCTGCGCTTCAATGTCATACACGAGTTGAGGATTGAAAGCCCAGTAACTGAGAAAACTGCTGAAACCGCCTCCGAAATAGCGATGAGGTCCGTCGGGAAGATCGACATATCCTGCAACCATGTTCCCGCTAATGAACTTACTAATGCCCACATCCATCTGTCCATACAACCGCTTGTCTTCACCCGTCTTTGCAGCTGTCGTAGTATAATAGAGCTCTCCCGACTCAAGAAGATTATAACCGATATTGAAGATCTCCTCTTCCTCGCGGCGTTCACCGTGCGGACCGTAGAACACCAGCCGGAATGCATTCCTCCCGAAATACAGCGGAATATCGGAGAAGGTGTAAACATTGTTCAAACCGGCGGGGCGATAATCGATCAGCACATCGTCGCGGTACAATTCAACTTCCCACCCTTGCTGCTGCAAGCCTCTGAATGTATATTGGTTGAAATATGCCGGCTGATTCTTCGGCCGGTTGGTGATCGTCAATCCGTCCGCAATATTGGAGGAAGGAAGCAGTGGTGAATTCAGAAGCGTTACGTTGCCGAACCGAATGGAACGGGCGCCGAGAGGACCCAATAAATGTCCGTCAGGGTCGGCTCTGTTCAACGCAAATGTAGTCGTTGAGCCGGAACCGGGGAACGATCTGTTCTGATAGACGAATCCGTTCAGAAAACCGACGTCGCCGGTAACAAGTGCCGTGTATTGATTCGTGCGTTTGATGCTTGCATGGTAATTCTTTGTAACGGCCGACTGCGTATTGATGTCGATTGAGGGTCCATCGAAAAAATAATACGGCCGCTCTTCAATACGATAGACCGATGCAGCGGCGGATAATCTCGATCTCATTCCCAATTGTCTCGACTCGCGTTCAAACCGAAGCTGAAGCGGAATCTTTTCATACGGACTGACATTCACGACCGCGTCATAACGGTCGACGGCGATCTTCCAGAAGAACCATTGGGAGAGCAACTCACTTTCAATGAAAATGTCTTCTGAATTTATCATCAACAGTTCCGGTGCATATTCGCGCGATATTTTATTGAACACGATGACGCTCTTGTTCGGATACAACTGCACGGTCTCGGAGGAATTCACCGGAGACCATGTAATTCGATCTTTCTCCGGCGTTACCTCCAGCTGCAGCTCAAGCAGACTGCATATTTCCTGCAGGGGAAGATAGTACCGGTTCGCAACGATGTAGACGGGAATGGAATTGCTCAGGGTGATTCCCGTTAACCGAAACGAACATAACAATAAGTTGTCGTCGGTAAACCTGACAGGGACGTTCGCTTCTTTGGAGCTTTCATTTATTTTTTCTTTGACATCGCTTGAACGGCCGGTACCGCACCGCATGATACCCGCAAACAGAAAGAACAGAACAAAACATTTCTTGAAAATGGATCGATCGTTCGTGCGTTCATTTGAACGCGTATGTCGCCAGATGGCCATTCTCTAATACTTTCTGCAGCATACTCACATACTGTTCCATTTAAGATCTTGCCGGTTATTGTATTTCCATGGATCCGGATGCAATCTCCGGTTTTCCTTCAGCTTCGCTGTTCACATAGTGGACCGAGATAATTCCATGTTTCAGGATGATCTGCGGTGGTACAAACAATACCACACGGACCGTGCGGGATCCGTTCGGAACGTAGATCGAAACATTCCTCAATCTTCCAAGCGTAACCGTTTTTCCATCGGATCCATTCCAATCCACCTGTAATTCACCGTAAAGTGATTTGTTCCCGGTCCGGGAAATGACTACAGTCAGCGTGGTGATGGTATCCAGTGTTTCCAGAGATATGCCTGACATCTCACCGGTTGACTGAAGCGTTCCGTTCCGGACAATCACCGGGATCGACACGCCATACACCGGTATCAATTTAATGGATGTTGTTTTTTCTTTGCTTCCGGAATCGGACGCAGTCTCTACCTGCGGTATCGATTGAAAACGGAGATGGGACCGGTATTCACCCTCGGCTAGTCCTGCCGGTTTGCGCAGCTGAAGCCGCACAACCTGTGTCTTTTGCGGTTCGATGATCACTTGACGCGGCGTGAACCTTATTAGGGAATCAGCAAATCGTTCTCCCGGACCTGCCATAATAATCTCTTTCGTCTTACCAAACTCATCCATACGGATTTGAGTGAAACCGATGCGGTATGTTCCGGTCTTCGTTCCGCGATTCATCAGCATCACTTCTGCCGTTCGTATATTATTCTCGAACACAATTCGGGTCGGAGCAACCATCACATCGCTGAAACCGCCGAACAGTGAATCCGGGATCGATGGAGTGGGTGCATTTTTGGAAGTATCCTGCGGGAAAGCCGAGTGATGCAATGCAGATACTGCAAGCAAGCACCAGAGCATCAGCGCAGAGATGGGACGTAACGGTTGTAATTTGTTCACAGCGGTAATCCTTTCATTAAGTTCATGTTCAATATCAAGACAAGCAGTGTGCCAGAGAAAATGCCGCTTTTTAATCAAATTTGATGGGCATTTCTATTAAACAGACTGCTTGTGTCAACAAAATATGACAATCGTCAACGGTTCTTCTGTAAACTGTCATTGTTTAACGTCTATCCTTTGAATCTTGACAACCAACTTTGACAAACATTTTTTGGTAAGTCCAGGACACCTGATCCGTGTCAATGTCCGGCGCCTATTCATAACAAAGCCCGCACGGTATACCTGCGGGCTTCGATGGATCTTTACAAATTGGCGGAATTAATAATGCACGGTAACCGTAAATGCACCCGAGTATGAACCCCATGGCTGATTTCCTTCCACGTGCAGCGTTCCGCCCACGTAGAACGTCTGACTTCCGGTGGCGGAAAGGGAATTATTCGTATTCGGGTAGCTTGTCCACTCATCCACATCCATCATTTGAAGCCCAACGATGATTATAATTCCATCATACGGCAGAGTTATCGAATATGCCGTATTTGGTTCACCCGTCACCACAAATTGCGCAGGACCCCATTGGGTCGAACTACCCTGATTCACAAGGTACGGCCCGCCGGTCTTTGTTCTGGCACGGATTGGGTTAATGATGACCGTTCCGGGAAGAACATCGGGAATAATGATGCCGAACCGCAGGTCCTTTTGACCGACAAGATTCAACCCGCGAATGATGGTCGCCGTAGAATTCGCTGTTAACCCGCTGGTATTCTGCGCCTGAAGTAACTGCGTGCAGATACTAACGAACATAACGGTAATGAAAAAAAATAGACGATATATCGTTAGGGGTTTCATAATATTAGTAAGCGAATGTCACCGAAAATGTCCCGGTATACGATCCTGATTTTTGACTAGCACCGACATGAAGCTTTGCTCCAACAGAGACGACCTTATTGCCGCTTGCATTGAGGGTAGGGTTATCTCCTCCATCCGAAACGAACTCATCAACGGTCATCGCATCGGAAGCGGCGCTCCGGATAGTGACCGATGCCGAAGGAAGTGTGATCGTGACCACCGAATTTCCCTGTCCGTTAATCACGAACTGCGCTGCAGAGACCGTACCGCCGCTCAGTACCGGTCCGCCGGTACTTGAACGGTTACTTCCCGGTTCGACAACCACCGTTCCGCTGTTCGTCACACTCGAAATAATCGTTCCGAATGCAAGATCGGAATTCGTCCCGTGTGTGCAGGAGATACCGGTGACGATCGTCGCCGTTGAGTTTGCCGTCAGTGAAGCGGAAACCTGCGCAACACCCACTGCAGAGGTCACCAGCAACACGGCTACTAAAATAATTACTTCTTTCAACATTCTTGACTCCATAAACTGCTGCTGCAACATCAATTCCGATTTTTCACTGCAGACTCTCTGTCTGCGGTAACCGACCCGCTAAAACCGGAAAAAAACAACTCCTACCAGCTCCAAAAATAAAAATCATTAGTACGAGAACGTTACGGAAAATGTTCCGGTATAATTTGCTGAAGCCTGTCCTGCTCCCACATGCAGTTTTCCGCCGACATTCACTGTTTTCGATCCGCTATCATTCAACGCCACACCTGCACCCGCATCGGCGGAGAACTCATCTACTGTCATTGTCTGCCCCCCCGCCGATGTTATAGTAACAGGATTTGACGGCAGCATCACCGAAATTGATACATTCGGCTGACCGGTGACCTTGAACTGTGCTGATGCGTGCGTACTGCCGATCGCCGTGAGATAACCGGTAGAGATCGTTCTTTGTCCGGCAGGTGAAACCGTCACCGTTCCGTTCTGCGTTGTATGAGCTATGATCGTCCCGAACTTCAGGTCCGAATTATCACCGGGTAATACTTCGATTTTAATTGCTGAAACAATCGTCGCTGTGGAATTCGCACCAAGAGATGAAGCATTCTGGGTGTACCCCTGTTGAGCAAATGCTGCAATCATTCCTATGATCATAACCAGTGTGCGGTTCATAACTGTTCCTCGAACGGATCACATTTTCACACTGCCTGTGCTGTGTTCGCCACAGCACAGCAGTGGGAATGAAAATAATATTAATAAGCAAATGTTACGTCAAATGTTCCTGTGTAGCTGCCTGCTGCCTGGCTTACTGCAACACCCAATGTTCCGCCGACCTTCACGGTCAACACGCCACCGGAGCTCAATGCCGGTGTTGAACCTGCATCGGAGGTGAACGCTGTCACAGACATCGTGTTTGCACCAGATGTGATCGTAACAGCAGACGAGGGGAGCGTTACGGTAACAGCTGTGCTGGCCTGACCGGACACTACGAACTCTGCTGCTGTAACGGCTCCGCCGTTCAGAATAGCTCCGCCAGTATAGGCACGTGCACTTGCCGGCGACACAACCACTGTTCCGGAGCTAGCACTGGAAATAATTGTCCCGAACTTTAGATCCGAGTTCGTTCCGTGTGCGCAGGAAATACCTGTAACGATCGTTGCTGTTGCGTTTGCTGTCATCGATGCCGAATTCTGTGAGAATGATACCTGGCTCAGCACAAGCATCACGACGGCGATTCCTAAAATGTTTTTCATAAATCTACTCCTTTTGTAAATTGTGAATTGTGAATTGTGAATTGTGAACTTCGAGCATCTATAGAATTTCTATAGATCCCTTTTTTTTGAATTGTTAATACAACACTTGCTTTACATTCATTGTCAGTCATTTTATTTTTTACACAATCAATATATATACTTCATTTTCTTTTGTCGGCAGACCGGAGGCGGACAAATTGCGATTCACCATGATCCCTAATTTTCCGGCTGCTCAGATCTTTTTAATAAATATTGTTCTCCGCCGGTCATATTATTTGGTGCAATGCATTATAATATTTTATTTACTTCTTGTCGGCAGACCGAAGGCGGACAAATTTTGATTTACCATGATCCCTTTTTTTCCGGCAGTTCAGATCTTTTTAATAAATATTATTCATCCCCGGATATATTATTTGGTGCATGTATCATAATATTTTATTTACTTCTTGACGGCAGACCGAAGGCGGACAAATAACGATTTACCACACTTCCTTTTTTTTGCGGCTCAGATATATTTGCGGACAAATGGCGGACAATGATAATATCGCGATGGAGTATTCTGGAGGACGAAGAATTGAAAGGATTGCATGATGTCCAGAAAAAATATTTGGAGGTGAACAAATTATCAACAGCTCTCCACTCCGGGGCTACTAATGACATCAAAAAGATGCACTTATCAGTACATTAGATTTGTTCACTATAAGTACTAGTGCTCTTTCTCAAAAGTAATATTGCATTTGAACATCCTTCTGCCGCCACATTTTTATTAAAAACGGCATCCCTTCGGGAGGCGCGTGCCGCACCTTGGTCATC
>CAJBTU010000236.1 GCA_903958625.1 uncultured Ignavibacteriota bacterium
AGGAAATGAAAGTGCTCGAGATCGGTACCGGATCGGGCTATCAGGCATCAGTACTGGCTATGATGGGATGTCGTGTGTTCACCATCGAACGACATTTAAGTTTGCTTAACAGTGCCCGGAAAATATTCGAATCCCAGAATCTCATGATCGCATCGAAAGGTGGAGACGGAACTGTCGGATGGTCCGAACATGCACCGTATGATGCAATCATCGTAACGGCCGGCGCTCCCCATGTTCCGGAGACGCTGGTGAACCAGCTGAAAGATGGAGGCCGCCTGGCAATTCCTGTCGGCGACCGCGAGTCACAGGAACTTGTGATCGGAACGAAGATTAACGGAAAACTGGAAACGATGATCGTTGAGGGATTTAAGTTTGTGCCGCTGATCGGAAAGAACGGATGGAATTGATGCGTCGGGCTATCATCATTCTCAGTTGTTCATTGGTATTGATCTTCAACAACTCATCCGCGCAAAAGGCCGATGTTCGGGGCGTCGTTGCCGATAGTGCATCCGGAGAGAAAATTCCGTATGCAACGATCTCTGTTCTTGGCACCACACGTGGCGCTGTGACCAATAACAACGGATTTTATCTTCTGGCAAACCTTCCTCACGGAACATATCAGATCGTTGCGACATCGATGGGATTTGAACAACTCATAAAGACGATCACGGTACGGGGGAAAGAACCGATGACACTGAATTTCAACCTTTTATCAAAACCGGTTGAGGTGAATGAGGTTCTCATTACCGGCGGAAGAAAAAGGGAACTGGAAGAGATCAGTACAAGCGTTCACGTGTTCGATCAAAAAGAACTGCAGCGGGTTCCTGTCACGGCGCAAGGCGATCTTTTTCGTTCCATTCAGATCATTCCCGGCATTGTTTCATCGGCAGATGTGAGCTCAAAATTTTTCGTGCGCGGCGGGGCCGGCGACCAGAATTTGATCTATTTCGACGGCATGAAGATCTATAATCCTTATCACGCATTCGGGATTTTTTCCATCTTCGATCCGGATATTGTGAAGACAACGGAGGTCTATACCGGTGCATTTCCTCCCGGATATGGCGGCAGACTTTCATCCGTTATCAACATCAACTCGCGCAACGGGAGCACCACCGGCATTCACGGCGGCGCTTCGGCAAATTTTGTTTCCGGTAAACTCCATCTGGAAGGTCCGTTCAAAGGAAACAACAGCTGGATCATCAGCGGACGCAAATCGCTCTTCAATGATACCTTCAGTAAATTCTTGCGCAATCCTTCTCCCATATCGTTCTATGATCTTTTTGCCAAGGCCAATTTCGGCGGAAGCGAATACGGTCGCTACAGCGTGCAAACGTTTCTAAGCTCCGACGATGTGACGTCGCCGGATGTGAATGAAGCCGATCATCATTGGCGGAGCACTTCGTTTGCGGCAACGGTTTCCGATCTTGTTGAGAACCGGATCTACGTTGACGCCGTTGTGTATGGGAGCAACTTCACCATTACGCGCGATGCAAAACAATCCAAAGTGATCCAGCCGGCAGAATCGAAGATCAGCGACGGCGGCATTCGTGCAGAACTGACGCTCTACACGGAATCACGTGATCTGTATTTCATCGGATTTGACGTGAATGTCCCGCGGTACACCTATAGTTTCACTTCAGCATCGAATGCACATGTTGTTGTCGATGATGCCGCCATCGAAACGTGGGCGTGGTTCCGCTATCAGCTCAATTTCGAACGGTTGAAGGCGGACCTTGGCTTCCATTCGGACATCATTTCATTGTTCAGCGGAAAAAGCATGAGGACAACGCTTCAACCGAGATTGAACCTTAGCTATTTGTTCGAGTCGGATTGGCGCATCAAGTTCTCGTACGGACAATTTTCGCAGAATCTGATCACCTTAACAAATGAGGACGACATCGTCTCCCTGTTCGAGGCGTGGATATACATTCCAGAAAAGTTGGAACCGGAAACGGCGACACACTATATCGGCGGCATCAGCGGCAATATATTCTCCGAACTTTCTCTTGAAGTGCAGACATATTACAAGGATTATTCCTCACTTGTCGTTTATAACCGTGAGAAAAAATATTTCACCGAACCGGACTACATCAACGGCAAAGGTGAATCGTACGGCATTGAAACTTTATTCCGGTATAAATATTCTTTTTTGGATCTGTATCTGGCCTATACGCTCGGATGGACCAATGTCACCATCAATTCGTTCACGTACCAGCCGCGTTATGACCGTAGGCATACGCTGAACATTCTTAATGTTTCACGGTTGACGGATGACATCGATCTGTCAATCCGGTGGGAACTCGGCAGCGGTTATCCGTACAGTCAAACAGTGGGATTCTACGACCGGTTGACAATATCAGACCTTGGCAGAGGATCGCTGTTTAATGATCAGGGGAAGCCGTACTCGATTCTTGGTGAAAAGAATGCGGGCCGCCTTCCAACGTATCACCGGCTCGATCTGACCGCAACATATAAATTTCTTTTCCCGTACGGCAGCGGTCATGTCGGCATAAGTTTGATAAACGCATACAATAGTAAAAATATTTTGTATTACGACCGGAAGACTCTGCAAAAGATCACTATGCTGCCGTTCCTTCCCAGCGCGTTCGTTAAAGTGGAATTTTAAAGATGAAAAAAACAGCGTTCGTCATTCTTTTTTTATTTGCCGGCTGTTCGGATGATTTTAGTCCGAATGGTGAGTATCAAAAACGTCTGATCGTTTATGCCGTTATCGACGGAAGTTCTTCAACGCAAATGGTTCGCGTTTATTCTACCTTCAGTCCTGACGCATACGATCCGTTGCTCCCCTCGCCGAACAGTGATGTGGCTAATGCATCGGTGAAGATTGTTGACGGGAATGTATCGTATATTTTTCATGATACACTGATTACGGTGAGCAATGGCTCGGGCGCTACCAAACAGGTGCGGGCCTATGTCAACTATGTTCTGCAGCCGATAGAGAACAAGACGTACGTTCTGACCGTATTTGCGCCGGGCTACGATACGGTAAAGAGTGCGATATCCGGCGTGTTTCCCGGCGATATCATCCCCGGAAATATCAGTTTGTTTTCCAAGCCCGCCACCGAAAAATATATACCCATCCGTGTGTCATTGGGGAGCAACGCAAAGGCATACCTTGCAATGATCTCGCTGGAATACGAAATTCCGAACGATTCTGTTCTCAAAGTGAAGGAAGTTCCTGTCATTGTTAAGAAGAATGAATCAGGTGAAGTGATCCAGCGATTTTATCCTAAGATCACGTTCAGGGATGCGTCATCGGTCCTCAGCACATCGTACGAAACCATCACGTTTGAAAGTGCCGCATACACTTCCGTTATCTCGGATATCAAAAAGGAACACCAGGGTATTACGGTAAAATTCCGGCGTGCCATCTTGACGTTAATACAGTTCGACAATGGTCTCTACACATACTACAGCATAACGAATGCATTCGGGGGCGGCTCGACCATACGTCTTGATGAACCGGACTATACAAACATTGTGAACGGCTTCGGAGTTTTCGGAATGATGACGAAACAAGAACGTTCATACGGATTACCAAGCGATCTATAAGTTATGGAAACGCTCCCTACAGTGATTGTGATCGCCGGCCCGACAGCATCGGGAAAAACAGCTCTCGCTTTGCATCTTGCACAGCATGTTCCTGCCGAAATTATCTCAGCGGATTCACGTCAGATCTACAAACATCTCAACATCGGCACAGCGAAACCTGCGCCCCGTGAATTGGAGATGGTTCCGCATCATTTCATTGATGCTCTCGAACCGGACCGGAAGTTCAACGCCGGGGATTTTCAGGAACAGGGAAGGAAAGTGATTGCGGAAATTCTTGAACGAAAGAAACTTCCGGTGATCGTCGGCGGCACAGGTTTGTACGTTCAAGCGGTTATCGACGGTTTTTTTGAACAGCCCGAAATTTCAGGAGAGGTCCGCGAACAATTGGAAAAACGTCTGACACGCGAAGGACAAGAGGCGCTCTATAAGGAACTCCAGTCCGTCGATCCGGAATCGGCTGCAGCCATGGATCCAACAAAATACCGCCGAGTGATCCGTGCCCTGGAAGTCTTTTATGAGACGGGTACGCCGATTTCTGAATTCCACCGACAGCATGATGTGAAAAAGATCTATGATGCAAAATATTTTGGCTTGAACTGGGAACGAAGCAAATTATACGAACGGATCAACTCCCGAGTAGACAAAATGCTGGCTAATGGATTCTTGGACGAAGTGAAACAGCTTCGGAAGATGGGATTCGATGACCGTTTCCAATCCCTGCAAACTGTCGGATATAAGGAGGCGTATGCTTTTCTCCGCAATGAGATTCCCAAAGAACGGATGATCGAATTGATGAAACAAAATACCCGCCGCTTCGCCAAACGCCAAATGACCTGGTTCCGCAGGGAACAGCGTATCACCTGGTTCGATATTGCCGGGGAAGACCAGATTCCAGGGATTGCAGAAACGATCATCAGACAAATATAAGCGAAGACGGTAGTCTTTTCAAATTATGTAAGAAACGGGTATCTATCAAAAATTATTATCTTTCAATGTAGGCGCGGACGGCAGTCCGCGCCAAAAGCAAAAACGGAACGGTCTTCCGACCGTTCCTACATGAGGATATGAATTATAAAAGACACAAACAGTATCGTTTGCCTTACTTCAATTATGCTTCTACCGGTTTGTATTTTGTGACTATTTGTTCTCATCACCGGAAAAATATCTTTGGAACTGTTGTAAACCGAAAAGTCATCTTGTCAAAAATTGGTCTGTGTATTTTTGATTGCATCAATAATCTTCCTTTGAAATTATCATATGTGACACTTGATGAATTTGTTATCATGCCAAATCATCTGCATGCAATTATCCAAATCGTTAACCCAAACATTGATCGGACGTTACATGAAAAAAGATTCCAGCCAGAGAAAGCTTCATTGTCGATAATAATTCGCAATTTTAAATCGACCGTTACATTATTAACAAGAAGAGATCTCGCGGAAGCGAAAGTATGGCAACCCCGGTTTCATGATCGAATTATTAGAAATGAACGTGAATTACATTCAATACGGAAATATATTCAGGACAATCCGATGCAATGGGAGGAAGATAGAAATAATCCTGAAAATTTAATGATGTAATTATGTTTTTTATAATCATTTTTAGTTAGTCCGGCGCATTTCTAATACCTTTGAAGGGAAAATATGCTTTCATTTTTTCCTCACTTTTCGGTATATTGATACATGCAAGTTCAAATACATACGTAACTACCTCAGCCTTCATCTTCAGCCGACAACACCGTTCGTCATTGTCATCCTTTTTTACATCGATCCTTACTTATTACTATAATATCATGAGCATTTTGAAACAAATTCAAAATCGAAAAACATTTGCCATTATCAGCCATCCGGACGCCGGGAAAACAACGCTGACCGAAAAATTGCTGCTCTACGGAGGAGCAATTCAAATTGCCGGTGCCGTTAAATCCAACAAGATCAAAAAAACGGCGACGTCGGATTTTATGGAGATCGAAAAGCAGCGCGGAATTTCGGTCTCAACATCCGTGATGACCTTTTCGTACAACAACATGACGATCAATCTGCTTGACACTCCCGGTCATAAAGATTTTGCCGAAGATACCTACCGGACATTGACCGCCGTCGACAGCGTTATTCTGGTTATCGATTGTGTAAAGGGGGTCGAAGAACAGACAGAAAAATTGATGAACGTCTGCCGGATGAGAAACACTCCCGTTATCGTTTTCATTAACAAACTGGACCGTGAAGGGCGCGATCCGATTGAATTGCTGGATGAGATCGAAGAAAAGCTGAACATCCATGTCCGTCCATTATCATGGCCGATGGGGATTG
>CAJBTU010000237.1 GCA_903958625.1 uncultured Ignavibacteriota bacterium
ACTGTTGTCGGCAAGGGAAACGCTTATGAACAGACGAAATTCGTTCTGCAAAAGATCGAACAGGTTCTGAAACAGGCCGGCGCATCGATGAATGATGTTGTCCGAACGCGCATGTTCGTCACTGACATCAGGCGCTGGGAAGAATACGGAAAAGCACACAGGGAATTCTTCGGCACGATCAAGCCGTGCACCTCCATGATCGAAATCGCAAAACTGATTGATACAAATTACCTGATCGAAATTGAAGCGACGGCAATACTTGAATAGTACATTGCCAGTCGAATAAATACGACATCCAGATCCGTGCCCTGTGCAGGCTGAACAATGAACTTTATGGATCCACATTTTACAGAAGAATGCCGGCGTTATGAACATGATGGTTTCTCCATCGCCCGGGTCGTTGCCGAACATAAAGGACGGTATTCCATCCTGCTCGGCGACAACACCATCACCGCAGAGATCACCGGAAAAATGATGTTCGCCGCAGAAACACGGAAAGATTATCCGGCCGTCGGTGACTGGGTGGCCGTGCAGTTGTACGATGAAAATTCCCCCGCCATTATTCAAAATGTTCTGCCGCGTAAGACGGTCCTTTCACGAAAAACATCCGGACGGGAAGTGGAAGAACAGATTATTGCCACGAACATGGATATCGTTTTCATCGTTCAGGGGCTTGATAAAAATTACAATCTTCGCCGTCTTGAACGGTTCCTTGTTGTTGCCACGCAGAGCGGCGCCGAACCGGTCATTTTGCTGAGCAAGATCGATCTCCTTTCCGATGATGAGTTGAATGAAATAATGGAAGAGGTGAAAACGATCTCAAAGGATGCAACAACCATCGCGTACAGCGCTAAAACGCTCGTCCATCTTGAAGAGGTTAGAAGCCTTATCGCAAAAGATTCCACCGTCTGTTTCATCGGTTCATCGGGAGCCGGTAAATCCACACTGATCAACCGTCTGATCGGCCGCGAAAAGATCCACACGCAGGAAGTGCGCGAGGAGGATTCCAGAGGAAAACACACCACCACGCACCGTGAATTGATCCCCCTGGCAACGGGCGGATGCGTTATTGATACCCCAGGTTTGCGCGAGATCGGATTGTGGGATGTCGGCGGAAGCGTTGATGAAGCGTTTTCCGACATCACCGAACTGGCCCTGCAGTGTAAATTCACCGACTGCACGCATGCACATGAACCGGGCTGCGCTGTTCAGTCCGCGATCGAAGAGGGAACGCTTGAGGCAGGACGCTACGAAAGTTTTCTGAAACTGAAACGGGAAGCGGATTACATCGCCTCAAAATCCGATATTACCAAGCAGCAGGAGCGGAAGGCGCGAGAGAAGAAGATGGGAAAAAATATAAAAGTGATATTGAAGATGAAAAATAAAAGATGATCACAACCGTTTCATCAAGAATGTTAATTTAATTTAGGATCTTGATGGTAACAACAGCCGCATGAAAAAAAACAGCATTCCCCGCAATGTAATCTTCCTTGGCCTTGTTAGTCTCCTTACCGACGCAGCCACCGAAATGATCTATCCGCTTCTCCCCCTTTTTATTGCAACACTCGGCTCGGGTGCTATACTGCTGGGGATCATCGAAGGGATCGCTGAAACAACCGCGTCGCTTCTCAAACTTGTCAGCGGTATCATGTCGGATAAACTGGGAAAACGAAAAACGCTTGTTGTGGCCGGATACACAATCTCTTCGCTTGCGCGTCCTTTAATCGGAGTTGTCAGCGACGCATGGCAGATAGCATTGATCCGCACCATGGACAGAGTCGGTAAAGGGATCCGCACATCGCCGCGCGATGCCCTTATCGCATCGTCCGTGGATGAATCCATCCGGGGGAAAGCATACGGATTTCACCGCGCCATGGACCATTCCGGCGCCGTGCTGGGACCAATCCTCTGCATTGGAACTCTGGCATTACTGATCCTTGTGTTCAATTTCAGCGATCTTCCCATGATCCTTCGCGCAACATTCCTTCTGGCGATCATACCCGGCGCGCTGGCGGTGCTGACGCTTGTTTTTTTCGTCAAGGAAAATACCGATGGAATGGCGATCGGAAAAAAATTCTCTTTCTCACTCAGCGCATTCGACGGCAACTTCAAACGATATCTCTTTATCACGGCGCTCTTTACTCTCGGAAACTCTTCCGATGCCTTCATGCTTTTTCGAATCCAGGAAGCGATGCAGAACAGCGCGGCGCTGCATTCATTGATCGTGTCGATCCCGCTGTTCGGCGCTATAATTTCCCGTTTCGGCGATGTGCACGTGCAAAGACAATTTGCCAACGTTCTCTTTCTTCCGCTGATCTGGTCGTTCTTCCACATCATCAAGGTGATCTTTTCAACGCCTCTCGGTTCGCTTTCGGACCGCGTCGGAAGAAAACTGGTGATCAATATCGGCTGGGGAATTTATGCGCTGGTGTATGCCGGATTTGCATTGCTGGACAGACTTCCCGAAGAATGGCAGATCGCCGGGACATTTCTTCTCTTCACATTCTATGCAGTGTATTATGCGTTTACGGAAGGGGCGGAAAAAGCGTTCGTTGCGGATGTTGTGCCGGCGCATTTGCGCGGCAGCGCGTTCGGATTGTTCAATTTTGCGATCGGTATCGCCGCGCTTCCCGCCAGTATACTTTTCGGTATTATTTACAATGCTTTTGGTGCGGCGGCGGCGTTCGGCTCAGGCGCAGCCATTGCATTCATTTCTATGATGATGTTCTCATTCCTTGTGAAAGAGAAACATTAAATCTTCTTCAGCGCCTGTTCAAAATCACTGATGAGATCCTCAATTCCCTCCACTCCAACGGAGATCCGGATCATTCCGGGGGTGACTCCATGCTGTTTCAATTCAGCAGCGGTCATGTTCACGTGTGATGAATAGACGGGGATACTGACGAGCGTTTCCACTCCGCCAAGTGACATCGCGTTGACGGCAACATTCAGCGAATCACATACTTTCGCGGCTCCTCGCACGCCCCCCTTTACTTCGATCAAGACCATCGCTCCAAATCCGCTCATCTGTTTCTTTGCGATCGCATGCTGCGGATGGGATTTCAGTCCGGGATAAAATACGCGCAACACATTCTGGTGTTTTTCCAGCGCCTTTGCAAGTTTCATCGCATTTTCCGTTTGGCGCTGAACACGCAGTTCAAATGTCTTTAGACTGCGCGAAAGAAGAAATGCTGCGAACGGATCGGCGCAGCCGCCGAGATATTTTGCGATCTTCCGGATCTGCGTGATCTCTTTTTTCCGGCCGATCACCGCACCGGCCAGCAGATCGCTGTGTCCGCCGATGTATTTCGTTGCGCTTTCAACCACCAGATCGAATCCGATCGTGAACGGAGCCTGGTGAAGA
>CAJBTU010000238.1 GCA_903958625.1 uncultured Ignavibacteriota bacterium
ATCCGCCGTGCCCGTTCGGGATTGAAGGATCCCAAACGTCCCATCGGTTCGTTCATCTTTCTCGGGCCGACCGGCGTGGGAAAAACGGAATTGGCAAAATGCCTGGCGCGCTATCTTTTTGATTCGGACGATTCGCTTATCCGCGTTGACATGAGCGAGTATATGGAAAAGTTCTCCGTCTCCCGTCTTGTCGGTGCTCCTCCCGGCTACGTTGGATACGAAGAAGGGGGCCAATTAACGGAAAAAGTACGGCGCAAACCGTATTCGGTGGTGCTGCTCGACGAGATCGAAAAGGCGCATCCCGATGTGTTCAATATTCTGCTTCAAGTACTTGATGACGGCCAGCTGACCGACTCGCTCGGACGCAAGGTCGATTTCAAGAATACGATCCTGATCATGACGTCCAATATCGGAGCGCGCGACATTAAAGTGTCAAAAGGATTCGGTTTCGGCGAAGAAAATGTCGGCGACAAATACAAGCACATGAAAGACATCATCGACGAAGCCGTAAAACGGGTCTTCAATCCGGAATTCCTGAACCGTATCGACGATACGATCGTCTTCCATCAGTTGAACAAGGAAGACATCACAAAGATCATCGATCTTCAGGTGAAGGAACTCTTCAAGCGGATGAGCACGATGAACATCTCCATTGAACTGACGAAACAGGCGAAGGAATTTCTTGCGGAAAAAGGGTACGACATACTGTATGGTGCCCGTCCGCTGCGGCGTGCGCTGCAGAAATATGTGGAAGATCCCGTTGCCGAAGAGATTCTTAAGGGAACCTACACCGAAGGAAGCATCATTAAAGTGAAACTGAACAAGAAGAAGGATGAGCTTACCTTCACATCCGGAAATCAGCCGGATGACAACGGCGGCGAAGCGCCGGAAGAACTGAAGCAGGAAGATGTAGCGTAAGAACTGCCGGTCATTAATAAAACACAAATCCCAATCGCTCTTGATTGGGATTTGCGTTTTATAGAGAAACTGTGCTCACCGCACATTAACCGTACGATTCATACGTGATCTTATCTTTTGAAAGACCAAGTTCCAATAAACTCGCGAGCGCACCCTCTAAGAACCGCGGCTGCGGATCCACACCTTTTGTTTTTGCAGCATTTCTATCGTGAACAGAAATAGCCGGTCCGCAAACAAATACCTGCGCACTAAGTATATCCGGTATGACATCGCGCAGGAGATCCGTCGATATTCTCCCTTTCCGCACCGACGAAGTGTACTGAAAGGTATCGGATTCCCGCGTTAAGGAATGGACCACACGAAGACGATCCGGATTCTTCATCTCAAGATCGGCCAGCGCATCCCGAAAGATAATATCGTCCCACATTTTGTTAGCGTAGATGAACGTGTGACGCAGTTTTGGATGATTTGTCAGCGCAAATTTCAGCATCGCATAGTTCGGCACGCTGCCCGAGCCTGCACACACATGCACAAGATGATCTGTTTGCGATTCTATATCATCGGGAAGCGTATACGGACCGGTAAATCCGGTAACGACAAGATGCATACCGCGTACGGTTTGCTTAACCAGCAGCGGCGACAGCAGCGGAGGATATTTTGTTGCGCCGGAGGTATAGCGTTCTTCTTTTACCGTAATGGCTATATATTTTTCGTGAGGCGAGGAACACATGGAATATGCTCTCGGAGGTTCTTTCTTTCCTTTAAGATCTTCAAGGAATGCCGTAAATCGGCCTAACGCTTCAAACTGATGGGGATCGATCGTGAGAAAATGTCCCGCTTTGTAATCCAATCGGTCATTTCCGGTGAACAGAACCAGCGTTGTGGTATCGTGTGCTTCTTCAATCGTATCTGCTACCATCACCTCCAATTCTTTTATCCGTTTTCGTTCTTGCGGATCTTTGTTCATCGTTTCTCCTTTCTATGAATTGTGTAATTATTGTTTATTTTTCCCCTAATCATTGTGAGTATATTCATCTTCACCAAGCGGCGAAGTGACTGTCAAACTGGTTGTGGTTTGTTCTCGTTTTTTGGATTGTGATACGCCGGTGTGCGAATAGCAGCTCTGAAGTTGAATTCAAATTGATGTGCCATCATCAAAACAAATAGACTATAAATTCTCTTTTACTTTCGCCAGAAATTTCAGCGCTTCCATCGGCGTCATGGCGTTGATGTCCAGTTTTTTAATCGCATCCCTCAGTTCGTCATCCTTCATCTGGAACATCGTGATCTGCGGCGTATTGGCGATCTTCGCGGCATGCCGTTTTATTTTCCTTACATCCATAGGATCGGCCGCCTGTTCTCCGTGCGGCGTTAATTGCGATGCTTCAAGGTTTTCAAGTATCTTTTTTGCCCGGTCTGTCAGCGACACAGGAAGACCGGCCATCATCGCCACCTGAATTCCGTACGAATGGTCGGCTGTTCCCGGCGTAACAGTGTGAAGGAAAATCACTTTATCGCCGTACTCTTTCACATCCACTTTATAATTTTTGATCCGCGGATAGAGCGATGCAAGTTCGTTCAACTCATGATAGTGCGTCGCAAACATCGTGCGCGCGCCGATCTGTTCGTGAAGGTATTCCGTTAATGCCCACGCAATGGAAATGCCGTCGAACGTGCTTGTGCCGCGGCCGACCTCATCGAGGAGGATCAGGCTTCGCCTGGTTGCGCGGTTAACGATGTTCGCCGCTTCATGCATTTCCACAAGAAACGTGCTTTCCCCGCTCGTAATGTTATCGCTGGCTCCTACGCGGGTGAAAATATTGTCCACCAATCCGATCACCGCATGCTTTGCCGGAACAAAACTTCCGATGTGTGCGAGCAGAACAATCAATCCCGCCTGTCTCAGGTAGGACGATTTACCGCTCATATTCGGACCGGTGATGATCAGTATCTGCTGATCTTTTGTATCTAATTGGACGGAATTCGGTATATACTGCTCGCCGACGGGGAGCATTTGTTCTATCACCGGATGCCTTCCCTCCTCTATAATAAGTGCATCACTTTCATTCACTTCGGGAAGAGTATATTTGTTCTGCACAGCCGTCTGCGCAAGTGAAACCAAACAGTCCAATGCAGCGATCTGCTGTGCGTTGGATTGGATAACGCCGGCAAATTGTGATGCATACAACCGCAGTTCGTTGAAGAGCCGGGTTTCGATTGTAAGGATCTTTTCGTCGGCATTGAGCACTTTGTCTTCGTATTCTTTCAGTTCCGGCGTGATGTACCGTTCTGCATTGGTCATCGTCTGCTTGCGGATGTAGTCGCTTGGGATCTTATCCTTGTGCGTATGCGTTATCTCGATAAAATATCCGAACACATTGTTGAATCCGATCTTCAGCGACGAGATCCCTGTCCGCTCCCGTTCTTTTATCTGAAGATTGGCGATCCAATCTTTCGCCGAGAATGACAAGGAGCGGAGTTCATCCAATTCCGCATTGAATCCGTTTCGTATGATCCCACCATCCTCAAATTTCATCGGCGGATCGTCGGCAATGGCGCGTGTGATAGCGCCGGTCAGTTCTTCCAGCGGCTGAAGATGGGAGTTGATGTCATTCAACGTATGGTCATCCTTATCAAGCGAGTCGCTTTTTGACGAGCGCGCCGAAGGATCACCCTTCAACATGTTCATCTTCGACGAGCTGCCCAGAATGACTTTCAGTTTTGGTATGCTCTGCAAGATCCTCTTCAGCGCCAGCATCTCACGCGGATTTGCGCGGCTTGTGGCAATGCGGGCGATCAACCGTTCCATATCGCCGATCTCGGAAAGTTCGGTTTGAAGATCCGCCCGAAGCGAAGAGCGTTCAACAAGGTACTTTACGCCGCTTGCCCGCCATTGTATCTGATCGATCTTTTTCAGAGGATTGTTCACCCACTTTTTGAGCAGACGTCCCCCCATCGGTGTGTTTGTTTTGTCGAGCACCGAGAACAATGTGCCGTCGAGAGAACCGCCGAGCGATGAAGTGATCTCCAGATTCCTTTTTGTGGCCGGATCGAGAACGATCGTTTCCTCCACGGAATAGGGAACGATCTTCTGGATATGCGCAAGATTCGCCTTTTGCGTCTCGTTCAGATAATGCATCGCGCCGCCGGCAGCAATAATGCCGATGCTCATCGATTCAATGCCGAAGCCTTTCAGCGACTGCGTTTTAAAATGCTGAAGAAGTTTTTCGTTACCGTAATCGTACTGGAAGAGCCAGTCATCAAGCGAGGTATAAATACCTTTGTAGTGCGTTTTAAGAAGCTGCTGGAATGACTCTTTGTCACGTTTTTGCACCAATAATTCTGCCGGAGCGACCGAACCGATGATCTCCGGCAACTGTCTCAACGGAAACTCGGAAACATAGAATTCACCCGTAGAGATATCGACAAAGGAGAATCCGATCGGATCGTTGGCGGCGGCAATGGCGCTCGGCAACGCAACGCAGGCAAGATAATTGTTCTGCTTCTGTTCAAGGATCTTGTCGGAGAACGAAACACCCGGTGTCACGACTTCGATCACATCGCGTTTAACAAGTCCTTTGGCAAACTTCGGATCTTCTAACTGCTCGCATACCGCTACACGAAGTCCCGCCTTCAATAATTTGGGCAAATATGTTTCCAATGCATGATAGGGAAATCCTGCCAGCGGAGTTTCACCCACATCTCCCGCTTTGCCCCGACGGGTCAGTGTAATTCCCAGCACTTTCGATGTTGTTTTTGCATCCTCGTCGAATGTCTCGTAGAAATCCCCCATCCTGAAAAGCAGGATCGTATCCGGATATTTCGCCTTTACGGAGGCGTATTGTTTCATTAAGGGGGTGGACATATTCAATTACACGATTGCAGGATTAAAGGATTAATATTAAAACCTCTGAAATCGTTAAGATTTCAGAGGTTTCACGATTGGTTTCAAGGTAAAAAAATAAAGAGGGGGAAACAAGGAGCAAGTCCGTTTGACAAGAAGATTTTCACGCAGTCATAAATATCCGCACTATTTTTTTTGTGTTATTATGTAATTGGCAGGATAGATCGTCAGTTCATACTCAACAAGGTGATCGGAATCTTTTGGTTTATACGGCTGCTTGGGAATTATTTTGTTGCCAAGAAAAAGTATTTGGATCGCCGTATCGGTTTCACTCGGCAGCATAATGAATCGGCCCAGCGATGTTGTCTCCTTGAATCCAAGATCATCCAATTTCACACTCCGCTTTCCTTTCAGGAAACTGTTTCCGCCCCCTCCATCCGCAACCGGATAAATATAGTACTGTTGTGCCTTAAATGAAATATTCACCAATTGCCGGGCGACATCATCTCTGTACTGTGACATGGCGTTATCGCTTTTCATCATTGAAAATACAGAACTCGATGCGAAGAAGGTTGCTAACGCAAATCCGGAATATAACAGACACCAGCCGGCTGTGATAGTGACAAGTATCCGTAAAGGAAGCGGGGTCCGCTTTTCTTGTGCAGCATATGAACCGATCTTTTTCCGCAGCATGATGTACGTTGCCGGTGCCAGGACGAATGTAAAATAGAATGAAATAAAGACACTAACATATGACATTAATCCTACTTCGGATAACGGTTTCCCGGAAAATTCCGCAATACCGTTATTAACCGTAATGTAGCCTGCAGAGTATGGTGCAACGTGTTCCAGCCAATCCATCCATCCGCGAAAGGCAAAGAAAGTATTGAACGGCATTTGCGGGATAGCGATGAATGCTTTTACGAGCACTGCCATCAGCACAAATACGGATCCCGCAAAAAACATGAACTGCCAGGAAGAGACGATTGATTTCTTTTTTATATCAATTGATTCGTTCATATTTCACTCCATATTTGGACAGCATTGAGCGATATTGTAATTTTCCGGTATGCCCTGATGCATTCTTAAAATGTTCATCAATTCCGCGTGCCACCGTATCGATGCAGGTGTATTGAACTACTGAGTCACCCTGGAATGATACAAAGGTCATAATATCAAACTCCCTGACATAATCCTTTAACGGTGGATATTTGTTGAACGACTTGTCCTCGATTGAAGCACCGTACATTTCCCGGAATATTGTTGCCATGGTTTTTCCTTTTTCCGGCTGGCGATAGTACGCACGGAGCGCCGGCATCATGGTTCCATGGATCTTGTCCGTAATGATAATCCCGGATCCGATCACCGTTCTGATCTTCAGCAGTGTCTGCCGTTGATACGACGTCATTGTATAATGCTTTTCTGACTCAAGTGCGAATCCGGCGATGAGCAGAACACAGACAATGCCTGTGATGACATCTTCCTTGCGGGATGAGCTTTGCTTCAAAGAATATATATAGAGAGCAATCAAGAATAATGCAGCTCCGGAAGCTCCGGCAATGATCGAGCCCCAAAGATCATACGGATCATAAAAAGCAACGTAGGGAATGCCGATGGCGAACAGACCTGCTCCATACCAATAGATATATTTCATGAAGCCTCCTTTATAATAACTGATGTTACGTAGAAAGTACGAAAGTAATTAAAAAATGGTTCGGCGCGGCGCAACAACCATGTTCTTCCTGAGCAAATACCGATGTTGTTTATCGGCATGCGCCGAAGGATGAACTAATATATTACGGTTGCGCCTTGCTCACCATGAACAGTATCAATGATTTGCGTAACATCAGATAGTAATTTCAATTGACGTCAAAAGAGGGCGTTTATTTTTTGTATTATTTTATTCGTCAAATTATTTTTGGATTAATCCGCTGGATATTTTTAAGTTTTGGCAAGGTGGAGCCTCATCGTTGGGAGGTTTTTTTGGCGCGGCAATGGCAATTTGGTTATTTTGTTGGAA
>CAJBTU010000239.1 GCA_903958625.1 uncultured Ignavibacteriota bacterium
AATAACCAACAAATTGCCGCTCCTACCACAGAGGTAGAAAAGAGCGCCTTGAAGATACACGTCTTCTGAGGATACAAACGTCCCCGATCATTTAAAGGAATAATAAAATAATGACTATATTCAATCTAGCACCCACGGCTCCTTTATCAGGTAGCTTTGTCAATGTAAATCTACTAGCACTCACCTCTTCAGCTGAGAATGTTAATCTATCTGCCGGAGCACCAGCACAGAACTTCTCGTTCGTAGCCGACCAAGCTTTCTATATTGCTTTCGGAGCAACATCACCCGTTAACGTTCCTGCTTCTGGCGCTCTATCAGCATTAACTGGCGTTATGGCAGGGCCCTTTGCCGCATCAACTCTTCATACATTCAGACTAGACTCAGGTAGCTCTTACTTTAAAGTAGTCGCAGCTGCCAATGGTCATATAAGCTACTTTAATAGTTCAGCTCCTTGGCTCCTCTAATATTAACTTCTAATACGCATTAAGAATGGCTCATAGACTTAAATGTTTATGAGCCATACTTATGTTCAGCCACTAAGGAGAGCAAACATATGAGTTATAATATTGAGATGTAACAGGCATGATACCGGCAATGATCGGGACTTTGATCCCTGCGATCTCGCACCGTTCGCAGAAATCGTAGAAGTCGCGGTTTTCAAAAAACAATTGCGTGCAGATGTAATCCGCACCGGCATCCACCTTCGCTTTCAGATGTTCTATCTCTTTCAACCGGTTCGGCGTATTGGGATGTCCTTCCGGAAACCCGGCAACACCGACCCCCATATTGGGAAAATGTTTTTTTATGAATGCAACCAGTTCTGCGGCATAACCAAAACCATTTTCCGGCTGAACAAATTGCGCTTGGCCTTTCGCCGGGTCGCCGCGCAGCGCCATAATATTCTGAATGCCGTTCTCATTGTATTTAGTAAGGACATCGTTGATCTCATCCTTTCCTGCGCCGACGCACGTCAGATGAGAGACGATGGTCAGTTGCGTCTCTTTTTGCAGACGAACGACCAAATCGTGGGTCAGTTGACGCGTTGATCCTCCTGCTCCGTACGTAACGCTGACATAGGAAGGTTTTAACGGTGTCAATTCCTTGATGGATTCAAATAGTGACCGTGATGTTTCTTCCGTTTTCGGCGGAAAATATTCGAAACTAAAATGTGGGGCCTGCTGTTTGAGAATATCCGCTATATGCATTCGTTGCTCCGTAAAAATAAAAAATCCGTCCAAGACATTCAGACGGATACAGTATAACAAAAATGTTGCTGTTGTTCAATTGTGCTTTTTATTGGTATAATATTTCCTTGTATACTTTTTCTGTCTCCTGAAGGTCCCGCTCGAATTCCACCAACTGGATCAGATCGAAGACCAATGGTCCAAACGCTTTATCGTGCAGATTGACGATATCCATATGTTTGGAACACAGGGTGATACCGTTCTTATACTTCCGCGATCGTTCTTTCGTATCTCCGTTTTCCGTTTCTATCAGAAATAAAACGTCAATACCCATCGTTGTGCCGCAACCCGGCCATTGGCAACACTTGTTGTCACGATTCAGTACATACTTGCGCATTTCTTCATTATGTATCGTTATATTTTTTTTCGGAGGGGCCATATGTTGGTCAAATATAAAAAAAATCACCAGGAAGACAAGAGGTGATCGGCACAAAATCCATCAACTGTGCGGCACGACAACATTCAACGAACCCGGGTTCATTGAAATTTCCACTTTTTTAACATCCCAGCCAAATATCTCTCCGTCACCGTGAACCGGAAACTCTTTCCCGCTTTCAACGACAAGAGACGTTGCATCGAACGATTCGATATATTTCTTTCCCAAATGTTTTCCCGACATCACCAGAGGCAGGATCGGCACTACCTTAAGAATATTGTCTCCGGTCACGCCGCATACTTCAAAGAGGCCGTCATCGGGACGAGCGTTTGGTGTCAGCATGAAACCGCCCCCTTCCCATGTTCCGTTCCCGATGCACAATAAAAAATAATTCTTCTGCCACGTTTTATTACCGTTGCACACGGAAAAAAAATGCGGCTGATATCCGGCCAATGTTTGAAGCAGTGCGGTAAGGTAAAGCGGAATTCCCCGAAGCCATTGTATTGAGCTGACCTTTTTTGCCACAGCTGCATCGAATCCCAGACCGACGGAATTAAAGAATGACCGTTCATTCACCGTTCCGTCAGCATGCGTCAGACGGATCACGCCAGAATCAAATTTTTTGAACGAAGGAGCGTCGAGAAGTTCAAGAAGCCCTTTCGGATGCTTCGGCGCATTGACGAGCCGTCCAAAATCATTTCCTGATCCTTCGCTCATTACCGCCAGTGCAGCTTCTGTCCCAACCAATCCGGTTGCGACCTCGTTTACCGTACCATCGCCGCCAACAGCAACAACAATGGACGAAACGGAACCAGCGTTACGCGCAAGGATGGTTGCATCCCCTGGACCGGATGTAACATGGAACGAATAGTTGAGCGTAGAATGCTCGAGTGCACGCTTCAGCGCAGCATGGACATGCTTCGCCTTACCGCGGCCTGCAATAGGGTTGAGTATAATGGTGATATGCGGCTTCGCTGTCATTCGTAACGAAGCGCGTCGATAGGATTGAGCTGTGCCGCTTTCCGGGCAGGATACATTCCGAAGAATATCCCTACGGCAGCTGAAAATGCAAACGCGAGGATGATGGACAATGGAGAGACCACCGTCGTCCAGCCTGCTAATACTGAAATAAGATTTGATGAGAGAACACCAAGGATCACACCGATTAAGCCGCCAAGGAGACTTAACACGATCGCCTCGATCAGAAACTGCATGAGGATATTTTTTCCGGTTGCACCGATCGCCATACGAATCCCTATTTCCTTTGTTCGTTCCGTCACTGAAACAAGCATGATATTCATGATGCCAATGCCGCCGACAATAAGTGAAATAGAAGCGATTGAAGCAAGTAAAATCGTCAACACCTGCGATGTGGATTGAGCAGCAGTCGCGATCTCGGTTTGACTGCGAACCGTGAAATCATTTTCATCCCACGGCTGCAGCTTATGACGAACACGCAGCAATTCCGTTATTTGATTCTGAGCATCCTGCATCGCATCTTCGCTGATCGCCGATGCAAGAATATTTCCAAGATATGTTTGACCCGACATCTTTTTCTGCACCGTTGTATACGGGGCAATAATGATGTCGTCCTGGTCTGATCCCTGGGCCGATTGTCCTTTCACCGCAAGAACGCCGACAATTTTAAAGGGCATTTTTCTTATGCGAATGATCGAACCAACCGGATCGTTCCCCTTAAAGAGATTGTCTGCTATCGTCTGACCGATCATGCACACTTTCGTAGCGCCGCGGACATCAGCATCGGTGAAATACTGTCCGCTGGAAACCGGCCAGCTTCGTATCGAAAAATATTCGGGAGTCGCACCGATGATGCTTGCTCTCCAATTCTGTTCCTGATACACTATCTGCGCACCGTCGCGTACAGATGGAGTTGCAAGAGCAACAGAAGGACATTGGGTTTGGATGGCGATGAGATCTTCGGGTGTTAACGATGCGGATGTACCGGTACCCGACCGCACTCCTCCCTGATTAAAAGAACCGGGAAAAATAAGGATAACATTCGTACCGAGCGATGCGATCTGCTGTTTTATGCTTTCCTGCGCGCCGGTTCCCACCGCCATCATTGCAATGACGGCACTGACACCGATGATGATCCCCAACATCGTCAGGAATGAACGGATCTTGTTTCGCGTAAGAGAAATGAGAGCTATTTCAAATATATCCAATATACCCATAATTAAAATCTGCGCTGCATTCCGCCGCCGCCACCGCCGCCCTGACGCTGCTGATTGAATGGTGATGTAGATGCTTGTTGCGATGCACTCCGCAGTGCGATCGTTCCGACGATGATCTCCTGACCTTCAACAATTTTTCCGCGGACAACTTCGGTGAATGTCCCGTCCGAGATGCCAGTGCGGACCATAATTGGTTCAATTTTTTTTCGTGTGTTCATTACCCACACGCGATTGAATCCGCGCGACTGCATTCTGCGCTGCATTGCCTGAGGGTCTCCTCCGCCGTTTCCCCCTTCGCGCTGCATACGTTCAGCCCACTGCTTCCTCCGTTCCGTACGGGCAGAATCCTCTTTACCGTTCTGTGATTCGGACGAATCCTTCCGTTGTTCGATCAACTCTTCCGGCGGATTGAAACGCAGAGCAACGGTAGGAATTTTCAGTACTGCTTCTTTCTTAATAATCTGGATGGTCACGGTTGCTGTCATACCCGGCATCAATTTCAGATCCGGATTGGGCACATCGATGATCACGGTGTAATTGACAACATTTTGTTCAACTTTTGGCGAGAGTCTTACCTGTCTTACCTTGCCCTTGAATGTCTGCTCCGGATAAGCATCGACAGTGAATGTCACTTCCTGTTCCGTCTCCACTTTGCCGATATCGGCCTCATCAACGCTTGCCTGCACCTGCATCTTGGTCAGATCATTCGCAATGGTGAACAACGTGGGGGCAGATAAACTTGCCGCAACGGTTTGACCGACATCAACGGCCCGCGAAATAACAACACCTTCGATCGGCGATTTGATTGTTGCATAGCGAAGATTGATCTTCGCACGTTCGACCTGCGCAACGGACTGTTTCCGTGCCGCATCATTTGCTTCAAACTGTGAGAGCGCGGCATCGTAGTCAGCCTGCGAAGCAAGATTTTTTTCCAGCAGCGTCTTGATCCTCTCAAAACTCCTTTTCGATTCATTGTATTGAGCGGTCGATCTCTGCAGACTTGCTTCTGCATCGCGAACGCTTGCCTCGAGAAACGTCGGATCGATCTGCGCAACGATCTGTCCTTGTTTTACTTTGTCATTGAAATCGACATTGATTTTTTGAAGGATCCCTGAGACCTGTGAACCGACTTGAACCGTCCGGACAGCGCTGAGCGTTCCCGTTGCCGTGACAACGACAACCATGTCCGTGCGAGAAACCTTCTCAAAACGGAATTGGATTTCCTCAACCCCGTTCTTTGAATAGAAATAATATCCGGTCGTTCCACCAAGCAGCAAAACTCCGATAATGATCAGGACTATAGTTTTCTTCATAAGTGCAAATAACGTTGGTTTTTGATGTGTTCTATTAGACAATCCATTCCCATGTAAGTTTAGCCTATCCCTTAGACACATCTCAAAAAAAATCGTTCCGCATTTTATTGCGGAACGATTGAATTGTTTTACTGGGCTTCGATCGCATCAACAGCACAGATCGCCGCCATATTGACGATATCCGTCACCTCGGCACCGCGCTGTAAGACGTGAACCGGTTTTGCCATACCCATCAAGATCGGTCCGATAAGTTCTGCTTCACCGATACGCCCCATCAATTTATAGGCAATATTCGCTGAATTCAAACTCGGGAAGATCAGGACGTTAGCCGCACCCTGCAGTGTGCTGAACGGAAATTCTTTTTCAAGAATCTCCGCCGTCACTGCTGTATCTGCCTGCATTTCACCATCGATGATCAGTTTCGGATTCTTCGATTTAATGATCTCCACAGCACGCTTGATCTTCTCAGACCGCGGGTGTTTCGTGCTTCCGAAGTTGCTGAACGAAAGCATTGCAACCCTCGGTTCAACATCAAACCGGTGAACCGTCTCCGATGTCAGCAATGCGATCTCTGCAAGTGTTTCAGCATCGGGATCGATATTCACCGTCGTATCGGAAAAGAAATATGTCCCCTTTTTTGCGATCACAGCATACATGCCCGATACATTCTTGATATCGTGCCGCATACCGATCACCTGCAGTGCCGGACGGATCGTATCCGGATAATTCGTTGTCAAACCGGCGATCACACCATCGGCATAACCGAGACGTACCATCATCATTGAAAAATAGTACCGCTGAAGCATTGTCCGTTCGGCATAATACCGCGTTGCCCCTTTACGCTGACGGAGTTTGTAATACTCTTCCACAAATTGATCCTTCTGCGCGAATGTTTTCGGATCGACGATCTCAACATTTGCATCAAATTCGAGATGCAGGTCTTTGATCACTTTTTGGATCCGTTCTTCGTTGCCGACAAGGATCGGCTTCGCCAGGTCTTGATCGACCAGGATCTGTGCGGCTCTCAGGATCTTCTCTTCATCACCTTCCGGGAAGATGATCCGTTTCATTTTGTGCCGCGCCTTCATGAAGAGCAGGTTCGTGAACCGCTTGGAACGGCCCAATCTCTCTTCCAGCTTGTCGCCGTATTTTTCCCAATCTTCAATCAGCACGCGTGCAACACCGCTATCTACTGCTGCTTTTGCCACCGCCGTTGCCACACTGCGCAGTGCTCGGGGATCGAGCGGTTTCGGAATGATGTATTCTTTCCCGAAACGGATCGGTTTGCCGCCGTATGCTTTGATCACGGAATCAGGAACATCCTCTTTCGCAAGTTCCGCCAGCGCCTTCACGGCAGCTTTCTTCATTTCTTCGTTGATCGTTGTTGCGCGGACATCAAGTGCGCCGCGGAAGATGAATGGAAAACCGAGCACATTGTTCACCTGGTTAGCATAATCCGAACGTCCTGTTGCCATGATAACATCATCGCGAACAAGCAATACTTCTTCCGGCGTAATTTCTGGATCCGGATTTGCCATTGCAAAAACGATTGCATTGGGCGCCATCGTCTTTACCATTTCTTTCGTCACGCTATCCTTCACCGACAGACCAACGAACACATCGGCACCGACAAGAGCTTCGGCAAGTGTGCGGGCTTTTGTTGTGTTTTGGAATTTCTCTTTATATGGATTCATATCGTTCGGGCGTCCCTGGTAGATGACCCCTTTGGTATCGCACATGATCAGATTCTCTTTCTTCATACCGAGCGCGATTTGAAGATTCGCACAGGCAATTGCAGCCGCACCCGCTCCATTATAGACAACCTTCACCTGATCGATTTTTTTATTTGCGATTTCCAATGCATTGATAAGAGCCGCGGCCGTGATGATGGCCGTACCGTGCTGATCGTCGTGGAATACCGGAATCTTCATCGTCTTGCGAAGTTCTTCTTCTACGATGAAACAATCCGGCGCTTTAATATCCTCAAGATTAATTCCGCCAAATGTCGGTTCTAATGCCTGTACAACTTTGATGATCTCTTCAGGAGTTTTGGCACGTATTTCAATGTCGAACACGTCGATGTCCGCAAATTTCTTGAAAAGAACTGCTTTCCCTTCCATAACAGGTTTTCCGGCTTCCGGTCCGATATTGCCGAGACCGAGCACGGCTGTTCCGTTCGACACAACGGCGACAAGGTTTCCCTTCGCGGTGTATTTATAAACATCGTCCGGATTTTTGTCGATCGCCAAACAGGGAACGGCAACTCCGGGGGTATAGGCAAGCGAAAGGTCGCGCTGAGTGGAGAATGGTTTTGTCGGCGTAACTTCAAGTTTGCCTTTGCGTCCTTGGCTGTGATAGTCAAGTGCATCTTGCTCTCGTATCTTCATAATGATATCCTCATTTCAAATTATATGTTTCTTCCCTATTGGAAGTTTTGTTAATGTACATCCATTCAACAAATGGATGGTTATTGCTTGGTCGAATATCGAATCCAACCGAACCAGCATGAGATCTGTTGGTCACTTCTTCGTTCTTCTTTGTTACAACAATTTCTTACTCACTATTAAAAGAATGGTTTGAGCAAACGAAACGATCCGTAGTAGAAGATTCCCGTGGTCCATCTTGGATTTATTTCCGGATCGGGACACTTACTCTCATTCTCCACTCACTTCTCCCCTGCAAATTCGGACTGACCTCAAAATTGTAGAGTGCAGCATCAACGTATGCATCAAGAATATTCAAAATGTAGGTCATAGCGATATACCAGCCGAATTCATTTCGCTGGCTTTTATGAAAATCACGTAGACTTCTCAGTTGCGTATCTCCGTTCGGCTGCTTCACCGTGATCGACGTGTCGTACTGATAACGGAATTTATTATAATTATTGTCTTGATTTCTGTACACAGAATAAAAATAATATCCGAGTCCCCATACGACCGGTGTTTTCCAATATGAACCATTATAGATCTGTCCCGCACCGGGAATTACCATCGAACTCAATAAAGCAATCGTTGTCGATTTTGGCGGAAGGATCGTTGTATCAACGGTGCCGATCTGTGCCGCAATAAGAGAGTCTTCATTGAGATGAATGAGAGAGTCGGCAAGAGGGACGAAAAATAAAGGTGCGCTAATCGGACGTTCGTATCTGGAAATATATTGCGCTGACCCGACAGAAGATATAAACAGCAAGCAGATCAGCGAATATAATAAGGGAGATTTCATTTAGGGAATAAGTGCAACGACTTCAATTTCAACCAACGCGTCTTTGGGAAGACGAACCACTTCAACCGTAGACCGGGCTGGTGAAGATTCGCCAAAATATTGTGCATATACTTCATTCATTGCTGTAAAGTCATTGAAATTCTTCAGGAATACGGTGGTCTTTACCGCATATTTAAAATCCGTGTGCGATGCCAGAAGAATTGCTTTTAGATTTTCACAGACTTGTTTCGTCTGTTCCTGTATGGTTGATCCCACCATTTGACCGGATTTGGGATCGAGTGCAATTTGTCCTGCCGTGAACAATAATTGTCCCTGTACGGCTACGGCCTGATTATACGGTCCGATTGGAAGAGGTGCTTGTTCGGTTTTGATGATTGTCTTCATAGGTTTTTCGGTTTGAGTTTGTGCGGAAATCAGTGAGCAGAGTATAAAAAATGGAACAATATGTTTGAGAATATTCGGCATACCATCAGCTGTCTAATAGATCGATCAGTCTTTCAAGATCATCCGCATTATAATATTCGATGCCGATCTCGCCGCCGCCGCTTGAATTCTTCCGAACGCTGACCTTCGTTCCCAATTTGTGGCGTAATCGCGTTTCGACCTGCTGGAATGAAGAATCACCTCGCATATTGGACGGTTTGGATGACGACGATCTTGACGATCTCTTTGAGTCCTTACCTTTAACTTCATCTTCTATCTTGCGCACCGACCAGCCGTCGTCGATGATCCTGGTGAACAACTTCAATTGTTTTTTTTCATCAACGACACCGAGCAATGCGCGGGCGTGTCCCATGGAGATCTTATTCTCCCGAACACCCTGGCGGATCTTTTCAGGCAATTTCAGCAACCGCAGAAAATTAGTGACCGTCGATCGTTCCTTCCCCACTTTTTCCGCCACCTGGTCCTGCGTAAGGCTGCACTCATCGATCAATCGTTTGAACGACAATGAAACTTCAATGGGATTGAGATTTTCTCGTTGCAGGTTCTCGATCAATCCCAGTTCGAGCATCTCCGCATCGGTCTCAACGGTGATGATATAAGCAGGAATTGTCTTTTTTCCGATCTCCTGCGAAGCGCGTACTCTGCGTTCTCCGGAGATCAATTCATACGTTCCGCCGATCATGCGCCGCACGGTGATCGGCTGGATGATGCCGTTCTGTTTTATCGATTGCTTCAGTTCTTCCAGCGACCTCTGGTCGAAATCCAAACGCGGTTGATAAGGATTAGGGGAGATCCGGGCAATTTCGATCTCCAATGTTGATGATGTCTGCACTCCGTCCCTCGATACCGGTACGGATGACGGTACATTGTGTTCCGGTATCCGCGGAATGAGAGCGCTTAATCCTTTTCCTAACACTGATTTCGATTTTTGATCGGACATTGTTCTATGCTGAATGTGAAACTGATTTCAATGATGCAGGCCTGTGTGACGCACGCTGCTTGTCATAATTCTTCATCACTTCTTTAGCAAGATCGATATAATTTTTGCTCCCCGATGAGACAGCATCGTAGAGCAGGATCGGTTTCCCGAAACTTGGTGCTTCACTCAACCGCACATTTCGCGAAACGATCACCGGGAAAACTTTTTCGCCAAAATATTTCTTCACTTCGTCCACGATCTGGTTCGATAACCGCAGCCGGGAATCGAACATCGTCATCAGTACACCCTCTATATCAAGTGAAGGGTTGAATGTTTTTTTCACGCCATTGATTGTGTTCAATAATTGTCCAAGACCTTCCAGCGCATAATATTCGCATTGCACCGGGATCAGAACGGAATCGGCTGCCGTGAGCGCATTAAGAGTGATCAAACTAAGCGAAGGAGGACAATCGATGATGATATATTCAAATTTTTTACGGATCGGCGCAAGCGCCGAACGAAGTTTCTGTTCGCGGTTCTCTTCGTTGACCAATTCCACTTCCAGCCCTACCATGTTGATGTGTGATGGGAGGATGGAAAGAAACGGCATATGTGTTTTTATTACCGCTTCTTCTGCAGCGATGCTGCCGTACATCACTTCATACGTACTTTTTTCAAGCGTTTTACTTTCAATTCCAACTCCGCTTGTTGCGTTTGCCTGCGGGTCGATGTCAATCAAAAGCGTTTCATGTTCTGCCGCAGCCAGCGAGGCAGCAAGGTTCACCGCCGTGGTGGTTTTCCCCACCCCTCCTTTTTGGTTCGCTATTGCGATGACTTTTCCCATTGAACGCTTTTTATTGGTTGAAATATTCTTATTTTAATTCAAAACGTCCATTAATATACTTCATTTCAAAAATGGAAGCAACGAAATTGCTTTAATTATCAATCTCTTATGGAAAAGTACTTATTTATCGGTTTAGGTGGATTTTTAGGAAGTATTGCTCGGTTTGGATTGGCCTCTGTGATTCAAAATAAAACGGAAAGTCTGTTTCCGTATGGAACAATGGCCGTGAACATCGCCGGCTGTTTTATTATCGGCTTGCTGATGACGTTGTTCCAGGAAAGAATCGTCGTCAGTCAGAATATTCGCCTGTTCCTGATCATCGGGATCCTGGGCGGATTTACGACCTTCTCATCGTTCAGTTACGATACTTTCGCGATGATGAAAACGGGAAATTTTTTCGGAGCGGGATTGAATGCGGGAGTGAGTATGTTCGGATGTCTTATCGCAACATGGTTCGGATTTTATATTGGGGAGAACTTTTAGAGAGATCTCCCTACTATTACCCCAAAGGAAGACAATGCACTGCAATTTCATGCATTATAAATGCTAAACAAATTTTTCTTGTTCCACAAATCTGTATCCCCGTAAGAATTCTTCTGCGCTCATTCTCTTCTTCCCTTCCTGCTGAAGTTCAAGGATCTCAAGATAACAGTCCGCTGTTTTTATAAAAAGTTGTTTTTCGCCTGCAGCAATTATTCCGGCATCCGGATTATTCATCCCCGAAACCTGAAACTCTCTTTCCATTTTTTTGCTTTTGAATATCTTAATCACTTTCTCATTATGAGCCGTCCATGCAGCCGGATACGGAGAGAGTCCGCGGATGAAATTGTGAATCGTATCTACCGGTTGATTCCAATTGATGCGGCATGTCTCTTTGAATATTTTCGGCGCCGGCGAAGCGACTGCGTCATCCTGCTGTTTGGGATCGGTTTTGCCGTTCTCGATCAATTGCACTGTTTCCAATACAGCTTTGGAGCCGATTTCGGATAATGCATCGTGCAATTCTCCCGCGTTCATCTCGCCGGTGATCGGCACGCGGCGCTGAAGAATGATATTTCCGGTATCAACCTTATCCTGCAGGAAGAATGTCGTCACTCCTGATTCCTTCTCCCCGTTCATAACAGCCCAATTGATCGGTGCAGCACCACGGTATTTCGGCAGCAACGACGCATGAAGGTTGAACGATCCTTTTCCCGGAATCGTATAGACTTCCTTCGGCAGTATCCTGAATGCCACAATAACAAAAAGATCGGGCTGCAATGCGGTGAGTTGAGAAATGAACAGTGGATCTTTCAGTGAATCGGGCTGCAGAACGGGAATGGAATGTTTCAGTGCAAATTCTTTAACGGAAGTGAAACTAACCTGCTGTCCGCGGCCGCGCGGTTTATCCGGAGCCGTAACGACCGCACAGACGGTGAAGTTGTTCTTCAATAATATTTCCAGACTTGGAACAGCAAAATCCGGAGTGCCCATGAATACGATTTTCATTTTTCACCGCAATAACACAAAACCTTGAAAGATTATTAGATCACAGCACTATTTTTTTATTTTTTGATTTGGACTTCGGCTCGCCGGCAATCACTACTTCGTATTGGGTTTCAACATGTCCTTTCATGATCTTCTTCAATTTCGGCCGGAGCAATGTTTTCTTTGTAGATGTCAAGTGGTCTGTGAACAGCACACCGTTCAGATGATCCAACTCATGAAGGATCACACGTGCAAGCAGGCCGTCCGCTTCCAACTCAACTTTTTTCATATTCACGTCGTGATACTTTACCGTAATCTTCTCGGAACGTGTTACTTTTTCACGAATATCGGGAATGCTCAAACATCCTTCTTCCATTTCCCATTCCCCCTCTTCATCGATGATCTCGGGATTGATAATGGCCAGCGGCTTCGTCCCTTTCCCTGATTCCATATCGGAAATATCGACGACGAGTATACGTTTCAGTTCGCCGATCTGATTCGCTGCCAAACCGATGCCGCTCGCCTCGTGCATCGTATCGAACATATCCTGAATGAGCCTGATATCGTTATCGCTCACTTCTGAAACATGTTTTGCTTTTTTCTTGAGAACTTCGTTCCCGTAGAGATAGATTGGTAATATGGCCACAATTACTCCATTGCTGATTGATCCTGTAAAAATATTATTGTATGATTCTTCTCGCCTCTGTATATCGCTTCTTGTAATACGATGAATATAATGAAGAAAGTGTTACTCCGAAACTGACGCTTGCATGGGCAAACATATCGTCTCCGATATAGATCCCTACGTGCGATGGATTCTGTCCGGTGGTATTGAAAAAGATCAGATCTCCGAATTTCAAATTCTCCTGCGAAACAGACGAACCCAATTTTATTTGCGCTTCGGTCGTTCTTGGCAAATCTGTTCCAGCACTGGACCGGAATATTTCCCTCGAGAATGCCGAGCAGTCAATCCCGCTCCTGGTCTCTCCCCCCATTTCATACGGCGTTCCCATCCAGGCGAGAATTGCATCCATCATTTTCTGCTGTTCAAAACTCCCCGATGAGGCACTTTCCGGTTTTTTCGGCTCTCCATTCTCCTTTTTCGGCAACACAGGGGGGACGGAGGATTTAACACTGCTGAAACGCTGCTCTACCTTTTTCAGATCGACCTTCTTGTCATCCTCTTTCGTCTCTTCCTCTACGACGCTTGATGAGAACCGCACATTCCCTTTTTTCGTCTTCTTCGATTCTTTTTTTGCACTTTCGTTCCCCGCAAAACGTGGCGATGAAGAACCGCAGCCGACAAGCCATACAGTGAACAGCAAAATAAAAAATGAAAAGCCCCCTCTCAACAAAAGAAGGGGC
The DNA here is from genome assembly GCA_903958625.1 of uncultured Ignavibacteriota bacterium. Classification (GTDB taxonomy): domain Bacteria; phylum Bacteroidota; class Ignavibacteria; order UBA10030; family UBA8401; genus UBA8401. Next base: position 13,390 of record CAJBTU010000239.1, read on the forward strand.
TTCAATGTATTTACCATCTTCATCGCTTATCCAAGATAGGAACGCAAATTCTTGCTCCGCGATGCATGGCGCAGTCGGCGGATCGCTTTTTCTTTAATCTGGCGCACGCGCTCGCGCGTAAGGTTGAACTTCTCGCCGATCTCTTCAAGCGTTAATGAATGTTCTTTATGCAATCCGAAATACAAACGGATCACTTCGGATTCACGTTCGCTCAATGTCGCAAGAGCGCGTTTCACTTCTTCCTTCAACGATTCATCCATCAGAATAGAATCCGGAGCAGGCTGACGTTCATCCTGAATGACGTCGAGCAGACGGTTGTCTTCGCCCTGCGCGAACGGCGCATCGACGGATAAATGGCGGCCAGATATTTTCAACGTATCGGCAACTTCGAACACAGACATGTCCAACTCTTCAGCAAGTTCGCTTGCGCTCGGTTCGCGTTCAAATTCCTGTTCCAACTGACTGAACGCCTTGCCGATCTTGTTCAGTGCGCCAACACGGTTCAGCGGCAGACGAACAATACGGGATTGTTCAGCAAGAGCCTGAAGAATAGACTGCCGGATCCACCACACCGCATAAGAGATAAATTTGAATCCGCGCGTCTCATCGAATCGTTTCGCCGCTTTGATCAGTCCAAGATTTCCTTCATTGATCAGATCGCCAAGCGACAATCCCTGATTCTGATATTGCTTTGCGACACTCACCACGAACCGAAGATTCGCCTTCGTCAGTTTCTCCAAAGCGCGCTGTTCCCCTTTTTTTATCCGCTTGGCAAGATCGATCTCTTCATCGGGTGTGAGAAGATCCACTTTGCCGATCTCCTGCAGATACTTGTCGAGGGATTGGCTCTCTCTGTTCGTGTACTGTTTTGTTATTTTCACCATTACTGCTTCACCTTAATTGTAGTTTCGTTACTTTATCAATATAAGAAAAACATGCATGTTCGACTTGCTCACGTATCTTTCTAACGTTAATTATTCGAATTTCTAAATTCCCTGAAATCGTTTCTGCCCCAACATGACAATCGGCAATTTGCTCTCAATACAGTCGCGGGCGAACGGCGCAGCCAAGCACTTCTTTTTGGACGAAACTACTTTTGCAATTTTCTTTGTGCGCTTTGCATGGATGCATTACTTTCAATGCATCCGTAACGTCCCGGTCAGCGTTGATCTCCTTTAGACTCTTTGCCGCGGTAAAAAGTTCAATCACTTTGTATACGGTAGAACAACTAAATTACCGCATTAACAGTTTCCGGAGATACGGCTCATTCCTTACCGCTATCTGATGATCTGCAAAAATTGCGGAATCTACAACAATTTTCTTCACGTTGGTATCAATGCTCGATTCACCCACTCAACAAAACGCCTGTTTTTGACCAAAATACTCTGTGATGAAAGGAACCTCATCACATGCTCCCGATATATTCGATCTCAAAATCCGTGTCATAAAGAAAAGTCAGCCTTAACAATATGAGTCTGCTGAACATATTCACCATTAATGTTGTGCCCGGCATGAACCGAATGCCGGACTACAATCGCCAGAATGACACTCTTCACTCTGCCTCATCCACAGCCTGAAACCGAACGCTCTGTTTTGCTTTACATGACACACACTAATGATGCAAAAATATTTTACATCACCAAGTGTAAAAAGCTTTCTCCCTTGAGAACATTCTGTTCAAAACCAAAATATTCCACAACCGTTTTTCCAAGGTCGGCGAATGTTTTCCGTATGCCGAGATCGACATTCCTTTTTCCGTTTGGCGAATATATGACCAGGGGAACATATTCACGTGAATGATCAGTGCTATTGTCCGTCGGATCGTTTCCATGATCGGCCGTGAGTATCAGCAGATCGTCTCCGTTCAACATATCAAGAATACGAGGAAGCTGACCATCGAAATATTCCAACGCCTCCTTCATCCCTTTCGGATCCTGGCGATGACCGAACAGTGCATCAAAATCTACAAGGTTGGTAAAAATAAATCCGGTCGAAATTTTCTTACCCCACGAAATGATCTCCTCAATACCTTCTGCATTCGATTTCGTGTGGATCTTTTCGCTCAAACTTTTCCCGGCAAACAGATCGTCGATCTTTCCGATGGCAACGGTCGGCACGCCATGTTCAAACAAAATGTCAAGCATCGTTGTTGACGGCGGGAAAAGTGAAAAATCCCGGCGATTCGTCGTCCGTTGATAGTTGCCGTTCGAGCCGGTAAACGGTCTCGCAATCACTCTTCCGACTGCATGCCGTCCGATCATTACCTGATTTCGTGCGATCGTGCAAAGTTCGTACAAGCGCTCGAGAGGGATCACCTGTTCGTTCGCCGCAATCTGAAAAACTGAATCCGCCGACGTATAGATAATCGGAAATCCTGTCCGTTCATGTTCCGAAGCAAGTTCCTCCAGGATAACCGTCCCGGACGCCGCTTTGTTTCCAAGCACTCCTTTACAGCCGGTCAACGAGCAGAATTTTTCAACAACATCGGGCGGGAATCCGTCCGGATAGTACGGGAAATCCTTCTCTAAAATTATTCCGGAAAATTCCCAGTGCCCGGTCGTGCTGTCCTTACCCTTTGACACTTCGCACATCTTCCCAAAATTTCCCGTTGCAGAAGAGTTTTTCGGTACACCTTTGATCTCAACAATATTTCCCAAACCGAGTGCAGAAAGATTCGGCAGATGCAGACCGCCGGTCACCGCCGCTGTATTCGCCAGCGTATTTGCCGCTTCATCATGATACGCGGCTGCATCCGGTGCTGCTCCGATACCAACGCCATCAAGAACGATGCAGACAAGTTTGCCGTTCTTTTTCATCAGAATACTCTCACGATATTTCCACCCGCCTTTTTTGCCAGATCGAGAACATGAGAAACATTTTTGACCAGCTCATCACCCGACATCTTTGATGCTGCGCCGCTGACTCCGATCGTGACAGAGATGGAAAAACTTTTTCTGCCAACCGTTACGATGCTGCCGGCTATGGCTGTGCGGAGTTTCTCCGCCCATAGAAATGCATCATTGGCGATCGTATCAGCCAGCACCACGGCAAATGTCGATGCATCGTAGCGTGCAACAACGTCGTACGGCCGGACACTGGCGCGCAAATGCCGAGCGACATGAATCAGTCCGGCATCTCTCCCGTCGGTATCGTACCGCTGCTGAATATCAGTGATATTATAGAGCGTAACAAACACCAGACTGAGATCTTCTTCTCGTTCCGTTGCACGAAAAAGTTCTTCGTTCAGACGTGAAGTAAAATATTTCTTCGACAATGTTCCGGTCAGTTCATCGATCGCAATATGCTCGCTCAGGATCGTGTTCAATTCGTTGATCTCAAATTCCGGACCAACGGTGGACGAAAGAAACTGTATCGCCTCAATGTCCTTCTTCGAAAATGCGTTCGGTTCCCTATCTGTGACGATCACTGCACCGAAGCACTTTCCGCCGGACGAGAAGGGAGCAACGACAAGCATTCCGTGTTTCAAAACATCGGATGATCGCTCGTGCTCGTTGAAGATCATCTTCGAGTTCTGCGAAAGATTTACTGTCTGCAGACTGTTCGACCTGATCGAATTGCCGATAATACTATTTTCAAAATCGATCAATTGTTTGGGCGATACAAACCGGTCATTCCCGCGCACACGCGTTGAGGCGATGGCCCAGGCCCGCTGTCCTTCATCATAAAGAACGACACTGATGGACTCCCACGCAACAATATTCTCCAGCTCTTCCGTCAACGAGTTCATTACAGCGCTGATGGACGGATGTTCGGAGATTCTCTTCTTCAATTTTGAATCGGCTTCAATCAGTTTCACATCGGCAAAGAGATCGTACTTCTCCGTATAACTGATCAGCAATGATGAGATCAATTTTGAGACATGTGAAAGAACCGCAAAGGTCTCCTCACCGTACGCATCGGCTGCTTTGCTATCCACTGCCAGCACGCCGATCGGTTGTGACGATGCATCGCCGGCATAAAAAACCGGAACCCCGATGAAGGATCTGATGTCCTGTAAATTTTTGTAATAGCAGAGAACATCACGTTCCGTTTCCGGTAGGATATTGTTGACGAGCTGCGGCTGACCGTTGATGCCGATCCTGCTGATGATATCAACGCCGATCGGAAGTTTTCGTTCCTGTGTAAAGGCTTCGGAGTCCGTCACTTTCCCTTCAACAACAAGCTGACGCGTTTCATTCTTCACCCAGAAGAATGTCACGGTGTGAGCAAAACAGACCTCTTTGACGATCTGCAGTGCTTTTAAAAGTAAATTATTGAATTCGCTCTGGGGTTCTGCCTGGCTCATGGATCCTGTTTGTTTCTCCTCGACAAAATCTGTAGCAGAAAAATTGATTGGTCTGCGTTCCGGTTCACGCTGCACCTGCTCCGACCGTTTCATTTGAATGACCGGCCGTTCAGTTAATTTCACCGGCATAACTTCCCGTTCGGTTTTTATTTCGAATATTGCGGTCTCCGTTTCCTCATCGCGTTCAATGTTCTCGTCCGGTTGTTCCTCTGCAGCACCGAACTTCGCCCGGTACGATCTGTATGCTGTATAAAAAAGAAAGGCGGCGATACAAACGGACACAATGCTGGTTAACAGCACATCACTGAACACACCCAAAAATATAAGAAGGACTCCCGCGCCGATAAGAACTATCTCTTCTAATAGTTGGTGGATCTTACTAGAATGGACAAGTTCCCGATAATTTTCCGGCATGGATGAGTCCTTGAACGTTGAGAAACAGCAAAAAACGTAGTGAATTTACCGATAATCCGCCCTAAAGTCAATGGAGAATTCATTACTTCTTGTTAATGGAGTCGTTGATTTTATGATCTCATTTGAAAATAGATGTTGCTCTGTTTTCAATTTTTACCTACACTAAAACAGAAAATTTCTTAAACGACCATCCGAGATACCCCTATGAAAGCAGTTATCATGTCCGGCGGTTTCGGCACCCGACTCCGTCCTCTCACGTGCAACATTCCCAAACCCATGGTTCCGATGATGAACAAACCGATGATGCAGCATATCGTCGATTTGTTGAAGAAGCACGGCATCACGGAGATCGTCTCAACGCTGTTCTATCAACCGGACATCATCACCGGACATTTTGGTGACGGTTCGAAGTTCGGGATAAAGATGCAGTACCGCAAAGCCGAAGCAGATTACGGGACTGCGGGAAGCGTCCGCAATGCGGCGGATTTTCTGGACGAACGGTTCATCATCATCAGCGGAGACGTGCTGACCGATTTCGATCTGACAAAAGCGATCGAATTCCATGAACAGAAGAAAGCAAAGGCAACGCTTGTGCTCACGCGGGCGAAGAATCCGCTTGCTTTCGGCGTTGTTATCACGGACAACAGCGGAAAGATCACCCGGTTCCTCGAAAAGCCGTCGTGGGGCGAAGTGTTCAGCGATACGATCAACACCGGCATTTACATTATCGAACCGGAAGTGCTGAAGCTAATCCCTTATCAAAAGGAATTCGACTTCAGCAAGAATCTCTTCCCCGCAATGCTTGAACAGGACATGGGATTATACGGTTACATTGCCGAAGGATACTGGCGCGATGTCGGCAATCTGAATGAATATCAGGAGGCACACCTTGATGCTTTGGATGACGGTGTGAATCTGCATCATGAAGGAAATATGGTCGGTTCGGCGTTTGTCGGAGCGAACACGATGATCGAAACTTCCATTGACAATCTTCAAGGGAAAGTGCTCATCGGAAAGAACAGCAAGATCGGCAAGAACGCAAAGATCATCAAATCCGTGATCGGAAACGACTGCGTGATCGATGATGGTGCGGTGATACGCAATTCGGTCATCTGGTCGCATACCAAGATTGGCAAGGGGGCTGAACTGACCTCGTGCGTTGTAGCAAAATGGTGCACCATCGGCGATTACGCGCTTATCAGCGACAACGTGTATATCTCCGATAAATGTGTGATCGGAAAAGAGAGCAAACTGGCCCCAAACATCAAATTATGGCCGGAAAAAGAGGTCGAAGACGGAGCGATCCTTACTCGGTCTCTGGTGTGGGAAGATAAATGGCTAAAGGATCTCTTCACCGATTCCCGCATCACCGGACTTTCGAACATAGAAATGAATCCCGAATTCGGTGCTAAGATCGGTGCATCATTCGGCGCATTGGCCGGAAAAGGAAAGACCATTCTGATGAGCCGCGATTCGGACAATGTATCTCGCATGATGAACCGTGCCCTGATGTGCGGTTTAATGTCTGCCGGAGTAGAGGCCGGTGATCTGCGCGCAGTCTCCATCCCGATCCTTCGTCAGGAACTCCGCAGCGGAAAACACGCCGGCGGAATCCATGTACGAAAATCACCATTCGATAAGAATCTTACCGACATTATTTTCTTTGACGGAAAAGGTAAAGACCTTCCGACTAGCAAGACAAAATCTCTGGAGCGGTTATTCTTTGGCGAGGATTTTCCGAGGGCAAAACAGGACGACGTAGGCGGAGTGACATTCCCGGAACGCGCACAGGAAAGTTACATCCAGAAATTTCTTTCGACGATCAATGTCGATGCCATCACACAATCCAAGTTCAAACTTGTTGTCGATTATTCCAGCGGCATCGCTTCCTCAATCTTCCCGAACATCCTTGGCTCATTCAACGCCCAGGTCCTCTCGCAAAACGCCTATCTTGATGCCAAAAAGATCACAAGGACCACAGAGGAATTCGACCATAATGTTGCACAGTTGTCGCATATTGTTACTTCGCTCGGTTACGATGTTGGTTTCATTCTTGATGCCGGCGCGGAGCGCTGTTTGATTGTTGATGAGAACGGCAAATTCGTAGATACCGACCGGCTGCTTACGCTGGTCACACATCTCTTCCTCACCGTTTATCCCGAAGTGAAGAAGATCGCCGTTCCGATCACTGCATCGGCGGAGATAGATCTGATAGCGCAGCACATGGGTGTTGATGTCGTGAAGACGCGAGACAGTCATCTTTCGCTGATGGAAGCGGCAACGAAAGAAGATATCAAATTCGTCGGCGGCACTAAAGGTGGATTTATCTTTACCGATTTTCTTTTTGCCAGCGATGGGATGTATTCCGTGGCAAAGATCCTGGAGATGCTCGCCATTGCCAATACCCGTTTCGGTCTGCTGGACAAACAAGTACCGAAACTTCACATGAACAAAAAAACGATCCACGTTCCGTGGGACAAAAAAGGAAGAGTGATGCGGTACTTGATGAAAGATACCGACAGTCAGCCGAACAGAATACTTCTGGACGGCGTAAAACTGGTGCTCGATCATAAGGCATCAACATCGGTACTGATGTGGCCGGACAGAGCAAAACCGACATTCCACGTACATGCAGAATCTGCGGATAAGCAACTTGCCGAGATCCTGGTTTCCCAGTACGAAGAGAAGATCGTCGAGTGGCGCGACACGAGGGATTGAATTATTGCTTCCATTTACAGAGTGAAAACCGTATATTTAAGCCACTTTAAATTGCTTGATAGTTTTTTTAAAGACCGTACGTTTGACAGTTTGGAGATCAACAGAACATGAAAATCAGCGACATTTTAGATGAATCAGTAGTACGCGTAAAACTCAAGGGAAAATCGAAAGACGAGATCATCAATGAAATGATCGCAATCGTCAATCATTCTAACAGGATCACCGATATTGAAAAGGTACGCGAAGCGATCTTCGAACGCGAGAAGATCATGTCCACCGGCGTCGGCAACGGATTTGCTATTCCGCACGGAAAATGCGATGCCGTTCTCGATATCGTGGCTGCCTTTGCGATCACCGAAGAAGCAATCGATTATGAATCCCTTGACGAACAGCCTGTCCACTTGATCTTTCTGTTGATCGGCAAGGACAGCATGGTCGGTCCGCATATCAAACTGCTGAGCCGCATCTCCCGTTTAATGAACAAGGAAGATTTCCGTAAAAAATTATTGGATGCAAAGACACCAAAAGAAGTGATCGAAATTTTCAAAACCGAAGAAGCTCAGTATTTTGACAACTAGGTCATCATGTCCGGTCCTTCGTTTTGCACCACAACACCCGAGACTCCTCTTCCCATTACTATAGTATAACCTGTGAATTACCGTTCAATCAAAGGCACAAAAGATATCCTTCCTTCCGAATCGTCCATGTGGCAATTCGCAGAAAGGACTATCCGCGACGTGTTCCACCAGTTCAATTATAAAGAGATCCGCACGCCGATCTTCGAATCCACTTCCCTTTTCGCCCGCAGCATCGGCGAACTGACCGATATCGTGGGAAAAGAAATGTACACGTTCCAGGACCGAAGCGGAGACAGCATCACGCTTCGTCCCGAAGGAACCGCATCGGCTATACGTGCGTACATTCAGAACAATCTGGGTGAATCGCTGCCGCTGTCAAAAGTCTATTATATCGGACCGATGTTTCGGCAGGAACGACCGCAAGCCGGACGGCTGCGACAGTTCCACCAATTCGGTGCGGAAGCGATCGGTTCACCGACCGCCGAGACCGATGTAGAGATCATTGCCATGACGATCGAGATCTACAAGCGGCTGGGAATCACCAGTTATTCGCTGCAGATCAATTCCGTTGGTGACGAAGAATGCCGGCCGAAATACAAAGAAATACTCCGAGACGAACTTAGAAAGATCGCTGACCAACTTTCCACTGAAAGCCAGAAACGGATCGACCAGAACCCTATGCGCGTTCTCGATTCGAAGGATGAGAACGATCAGAAACTGACTGCGTCGATGCCACTCATCACCGATCATCTGAATGAGGAATGCTCCAAACATTTTGAGCGCGTGAAAGCTCTGCTGACGGCTTATGGAATACCTTACACGGTGAACGGCCGATTGGTGCGCGGGTTGGATTACTATACAAAGACGGCATTTGAAATCACCAGCACGGAACTTGGTTCGCAGGATGCTCTGGCAGGCGGCGGACGCTACGACCTGCTGGTGAAAGAACTTGGCGGCAAACAGACACCGAGCGTCGGTTTTGCGGCTGGGATGGAACGACTGATGATGATCCTTGAGAAAAAAGGGATCACGCCGCCAAAACAGAATCCGAAGATCTTTATCGCCGCCGCGGATGAATCATCGCGCGAATGGGTTCTGAAGACCACCATGGCGCTCCGAACCAACGGCATTGCATCGGAATGCGACCTGCTTTCACGGAGTCTGAAATCGCAGATGAAAGAGGCTGACCGGCAGCAGGCGGAATTTTCGCTTGTCGTCGGAACAATGGAACTTGAAAGCGGTAAAGCGTTGTTGAAGAATCTAACCGACCACACGCAGCAGGAGATCAGCGTGAACGATATCGTCGGATTTTTCAACAAATGACGGCAAGGCGGCATTAGCCCCTTCCGTATGAAGGTTCTTATGGCGCAAAAAAAACAGACGATAGAATACCGTTTATTGGTCCAACCGGCATATGATGAGACGCTGCAAAAACAGGGTGTATTGTTTCTGCTGGAGACAGCAAAACAGTTCACAAATTTCAGCTACGTGATCGACGTGAAAGATGATGTAGAAGGGAAAAACATTCTGTGGACCCTTCGCGGCTTGCGGGCACCATCCATGAACATGCCGGCCACCGGTACGGCACAGTTTCACAAAATATATTTCGATCTGCCGATGACGGTACACTTTACCCTGGTGAAAAAAGGTAAGGTCAAAGCCGAAACGGAATTTAGTTTCTTGAAAACGGCATTCAAATCTTCGAAAGCAACGAGCACATTCCTGAAGATCTATACGGACCAGCAGGAATTCCAGACTAAGCGAATCAACGATGTTGTCATGGCTGAAGCAAAACCGGATATCCACCGGGAACCGCCGACAACAAAAAAACTAATACCACAAAAAACGAAACGTTAATGCATCCAGTAATTTTTTCCTTCGGCGGTATCACCATCTACAGTTTCGGACTGATGATGGGTATTTCCTTCCTGATCGGCAACTATCTGCTTACCAAAGAATTCAAACGGCGAAAACTCCATGCCGACCTTGCATCGAATGTGACATTGATCGCTCTCATCGCCGGCGTTTCGGGCTCGAAACTGCTCTACCTGATGGAGAATTGGAAATTTTTCGTTCAGGATCCTATCGGCATGACATTCTCCCCCGGCGGATTGACATTTTACGGCGGTTTCATCCTGGCAACGATCTCTGTATATGTCTATTCGAAACAAAAGAACATCAAGTTCATCACCATCGCCGATTCGGCCGCACCGGCATTGATCCTGGCGTACGGACTTGCACGCATCGGATGCCATCTTGCCGGTGACGGCGATTATGGTTTCCCTTCGAACCTTCCGTGGGCTACCGATTATTCGAACGGCACATACCCGCCGTCGGCCGCGTTCAGAAATTTTCCCGAAGTGACTTCACTGTTTCCTAACGGCATAGTGCCAGACAATACGCTCTGTCATCCGACACCAATCTATGAAACGGTCATCTGTTCCCTCTTCTTCCTGATCCTCTGGAAGAACCGCGAGAAATGGAACGCCGAAGGGCAGATGTTCTCGGCGTATCTGATCCTTGCCGGTATCGAACGCTTTTCAGTCGAATTCTTCCGGCTGAATCCGCGGATGCTGATCGGATTAAGCGAAGCCCAGATCATTTCACTTATCCTGATTGCGATCGGCGCGATAGGATGGAATTCTGTCATGCGCGTAAAAAAAATCGGTATTATAAAATGAATTTATTGACCGGACGAAAACCAGTACTGGATGCGCTGAAGGCGAACACGCCGATCGACAAATTGATGATCGCACAGAATTCCCACGGCGAAGTGATCGACGAGATCATGAAGATCGCGCGACAGAAAAACATTCCGTACAAACTATCCCCGGCAGATCAGATCGAGAAAACCGCACAGAGTCGGAATACACAAGGGGTGCTGGCATTCGTCGGAACGAAAGAATTCTCCGACATCAGCCAGCTGTTTGATATTGCCAAAGCAGCCAATGAAAAACCGTTCTTCCTGATCTTTGATGAGATCGAGGATGTTCATAATCTCGGCGCGCTGATACGCACCGCGGTCTGCACCGGAGCCCATGGCGGAATTATACCAAAGCATCATAACGCACCGGTGAACGATACGGTAGTAAAGACCTCTGCCGGCGCCAGCATGCATTTCCCCATGGCGCGGGTAACGAACATTGCGCAGACGATCGACGAGCTGAAAGAGAACGGCGTATGGATTGTCGGTACGGAAATGACCGCGCAGAAGAGTTTTACCGAAGTGGACTATTCCGTTCCCGTTGCACTCGTTATCGGCAATGAAGGGAAAGGGATCCGCCGCCTGGTGAAGGACAAATGCGACTTCCTCGTAAAGATTCCGATGAAGGGTGATTTTGAATCGCTCAACGCATCGGTCGCAGGCGCGATCGTGATGTACGAGGTATTGCGCAAAAGAAATTTCAAATGATCCCCTGAACTATGATCACACGCTACATCAATCCCGGAAAAAAGAAGTTCGAGTGGATCGACGTCATTAAACCGACCGCCGAAGAACTAAAGAGAATCGCCGAGGAATACGATCTTCACAGCAATTCCGTTCAGGACAGCCTTCAACCGGAACATCTACCAAAGTTCGAGTGGATCGGCGATACGTTTTTTATCATCGCCCGTGTCTACGACCATCTCTCCCCCCGAGACGCAGATACGATACAGGAGATCAGCAATAAAGTGGCGATCTTTGTCGGAAAGAATTTCATCATCACCATCCACCGAGTCGAACAGCCGTTCCTTGATGCCATCCGTTCGAAAAATTTTGATACGGCACAATGTACCTCTCCGAACGACCTGCTGATCAAGATATTATATAATATCTTTCAGTCGTTCGTTTCCCCTTCAATGACGCTCGAAACGGAACTTGACCAACTGGAGTCTCTCATCGTCCTGAAGAATCAGACAAATGCCGTACTGCGAAAGCTGTATCATCTTAAGAGAAAAGCAGCCGTCTGTTTGCGCATTCTGCGGCTCTCGAAGACCATCATCGACAATCTCGATAAAAATACATCCGCCGTTATTCATCAGGACCTTCGGGAGT
>CAJBTU010000240.1 GCA_903958625.1 uncultured Ignavibacteriota bacterium
AAATATGGTAGTGCGAATGTTTACCTTCCGCCGTGCACATTTCTTTCAGCGTTCGTGACGACCAGTTTTGAAGTGTGAGAGTCTCCTGGTCGGCTTCAAGAAAGTGATAAAAGCCGATCTTACTGTCCGTCAAAAGTTCCAGTTCATCCAGTGTCTCGCGGAGAATCTCATCGGTTGTATGTGTTTCGGCAAACGTGATCAGGCGAATCCGCCCTTCGTTGAGCAGATCGTGCTGTTTCCGTTCAGTAATATCCAATATAGAAGCAAGGAAATGATCCACTGATCCGTCTTGGTTTCTTTGGCATGTTACCGAAAGATGGGTATGAATGGTTGAACCGTCTTTTCGGATGAATCGTTTGTCTATTTCGTACGAATTGAGCTTGCCTTCTATTACCTCGTTAAATAACTCAAGGTCGGCATTTAAATCTTCGGGATAGGTTAATTCAGACCAGGTAAATTGAATAATTTCTTTTTTTGTATAGCCTAACATCTGACATAAACGGTCGTTGACTTCAATCCATCCTTTTTCAGGTGAGGTAATGCACATACCGATTGAGCCCATTTCGAAATAACTCTGAAATTCTTCCTTGCTCTTCCTTATCTTCTCCTCGGCATTATTGCGTTCGGTGTTATCAACGAAGGTGACCAGAAGGTTCTGCCCAATGAACGCTCCGGAGATAAGCAGCGTAAGCTCCTCGCCGTTTTTGCATGTTATATTATATTCTCTGGATTCAATCGTGCCGCCGTCTTTAACCACCTTTTGCACTGCATCATTCCAGTCCTTTATGATCTCGGTGCGGTTCGAATTATTCCGATAGGCCAGTTCAAACCACTTTTCAGAAGTGGGGATATCGGATTGGGTATATCCGAGAATGGCAGTAAAAGAATTATTCACGAAATTGATTTTACCGTCACCGCTGACAAACGCTAATGCTATAGGGGCTAATTGAAAAAGGTCCCTGAATTGTTCCTCGCTTTTTTGCTGATTCTCTTCGGCCAGTTTGCGTTCAGTGATATCCTGCACAATCCCAAATGAACGAATTGCTTTCCCTTGAAGATCGTAGTCGGTACGGCACCTTTCGCTCACCCATTTAATCCGGCCATCCGGCATCAGCAGCCGATGGGAAATTTCGTATGGACTTTTATTGCTCAGCGATTCCATGTATGCCGCATTGACACGTTCCCGGTCATCGGGGTGAATGGCGTGAAGAAATGCATCGTACGTTGCGTTAAATGTATTCCTGTCGATTTCAAATATCTCATAAATTCCTTCAGACCACGTAAGACGTGACGTAAGAAGGTTCAATTCCCAGTTGCCAAGTTCGGCAATCTTATTGGCTTCGATAAGCTTTTTTTCGCTTTCCCGCAACGCCTTCTCCGCCTGCTTGCGGTCGAGGATCATGGTGTTGAGGAATAAACCGGAAAATACCGCAACGGTGAGAAATATCTGGAGCGAGACAAGATTCTGACTAGCGGTTTGATGGATGAATGCAAATGTTCCGTAGCCAAGGATGGTGTTCCAGACGGCAATGATTGCAATCAGCAGCAGCACACTGGCCATGCTCCGAATACTAAATCTGAACGCTGACCAGATAAGGATCGGGAAGAGCATGAAGGTGCGCAGCAGCGGTCTTTCGGCAACGGTAAAGGATCCAAACAACAACCAAGAAAAAGTAATGAGTATAAATGCCGTAAAGGCAAATTCAAACAGGCGGCTCCGGTCAGAAGAAATAACTACTGTTCTCTTATTCACCCAGGTAACAATAAACGGCGCCACAACAATAATCCCCAATCCATCCGCAGACCACCATAATTTCCATGTATCAAAGAATGGAGCACCGGAGGCAAAGAACGAGACTGCTGCGCCGGGAAGCGCCGTTAATGCATTGCCGATAATTGCCGCAACGAACAGTGCAAATATTTCGATGGTGCGCTCAAAGGAAATTTTCGATTTACTGATATAAAGGATAATTGCCGCGCCAACGACCGATTCGAAACAATTTGCCAATGCAAAGCCAACACTTACCGGAAATGAATTGCCTCCATAGAAATTTCCCGCGGCATTTGTGATAAAGAAAATAGCCAAATATTTTACACGCATCTGTTCCGGACTGAGCAGCAATATTGCCAGGGCAAACCCGCTGACCGGCCAGATGGAGGCAACACCTTCGGGCCGAATGACAAGCAAAAGACCAAACTGCACCAGCAGCCAGTATGCGGCACCAACAACGATCATCGCTGTAAGCTGCGTTGAGCCTTTCGCGTTTGCATTGAACAAGGTTCTTTCGATAAATGCAGACATTATTTTCTCCAACGTATAGTTTCTTCACTCTCATGTGTAAAGAGTGGAATGGATCATGCCGAGGTTCTTCATTTTACTTCTTTGGCGAACAAACAGCAAACATTATGTAGCGATTGTTCTCTCTTTTGCCATCAATTTTTGTACGGATTCGATCAATTCCTGGCCGGTGAATGGTTTTCGCAAAAACAGATCGAACGTGTTGTCCTCATCGATAATTTTTGATTCACTCATAAGACCGCTCATTCCGATAATCTTTATGGCCGGATCGATCTTCTTTATGGCGGCACTGGCGGTTTTTCCATCCATCACCGGCATCATCATATCGATCAACACAATATCGAATTTTTTTCCTTTCTGAATAACGGCTGATACTGCCTCTGCACCATTGACAGCCGTTACCACTTCATAATTATAGAACCGTAGTGTTTCTTCGCACACATATTGTACCGCCAGCTCGTCATCAACAACAAGAATTTTTTCATTGTTTCCTTTAGAAATATCGCGAAAAGTATCATCATTGGCCATCACTCCGGATTCTGTCGTTGCCGGAATATATATTTGAAATACTGTTCCCTCGCCAAGGATCGAATCCATAACAATAAATCCCTGATGTGCTTTTACTATACTAAAGACGGTGGAAAGACCAAGGCCGGTGCCTTTTCCCTTCTCTTTTGTCGTAAAGAACGGATCGAATATTTTTTGTTGTATGTTCAGCGGGATCCCTGTTCCGGTATCACGAACCTCGATCTCCAGATACCTCCCTTGTTTTGCATCGGCATATTTGGAAGTGAGTGATTCATCAACTTCTACGTTTTTTACATTGATAGATATTCTTCCGCCGTTCGGCATTGCATCGCGGGCATTCACACAAAGATTCATTAATACCTGATGGATTTGTGTCGGATCAGCATTCACCGACCATAGATCTTTGGATGCATACGTCTGAATTCCGATGTTCTTATCGAAAGTTTGCTTGATAATATCGTCAACCTCTTTAACGATGTGCCGGACCTGCATCAGGACAAATTTATTATCCGCCCCACGCGCAAACCCCAGTACCTGGGCAACAATATTTTTACCCCGTATCGTGGATGCCTCGATGGTACTAATAAGGGTCTGTAAACCTTCTTCGTGCACTTTCATCCGCAGGATCTGAACCGAAAGCAAAATAGGCCCGAGAATATTGTTTAAGTCGTGGGCAATGCCGCCGGCGAGAACCCCGATACTTTCTATCCGCTGCGAGCGCAAATATTGTTCTTCAAGTTTTTTCTTTTCGGTGATATCGGTATGAATGGAAAGAATGGTTTTAGGATTGCCTTGAGTGTCTCGAATGACACTTAAGTGAACATCAACCATGATATTCGTTTTCTCTTTAGTGCGGTGGCTGAATTCTCCGTTAAAAGCCCCCGTTTTAAATAATTTCGTGTAAACATCGGTCTGCTTTGTTGTTTCATCAAAGAGCAATTCGCGGGCATCCATACCAATCGCTTCATTGGCAGTCCAACCATACATTCTCTCGGCTCCCTTGTTCCAATATTGTATTCGGTGGTTCATATCCCGAACCATAAAGGCATCGTGAGCTTCATCGAGCAATAGCGCCTGTTCATATATTTTTTCGGTGGTTTTAATTCTTTGCGAAATATCCTGTTTTATTCCGACAAAATGCGTTATGGCATTATGTTTATCGAGCACCGGCGTGATGGTCATTTCATCATAATAAAGTGTTCCGTCTTTCCGTTTATTGATGATTTCGCCTTTCCATACTTTGCCGGAAATGATGGTCTCCCATAGTTCTTTATACGTTTCAACGGTTTGTTTATCCGATTTTAATATTCGGGGATTGCGGCTCAAAACTTCGGGCAGCGTGTAACCGGTAATTTGTGTAAATGCATTGTTCGCCCAGACAATGCTCCCCTTAACATCGGTAATCAAAATTCCGTTGGCGGCAGATTCAAAAGCAGTTTTCAATAATAATTGCTGTTCTTCAGATTTTTTCCGGTCGGTAATATCCTGAAAAAAACCATAGACTCTGCGGTGTTCTCTATCCACGTTTCCTATTGCATGAACCGACCGCACATTGCCTTTGGCGGTAATAATTTCAAGCTCAACGTCGAATGGCAATCCATTTTCTATGGATTGTCGCACGGCCTCTTCGATAATCGGCCTGGAAGCGGGAGTATAAAACTGAATTCCGTTTTCCACCGTCGGTTCGAATGTTTGATCTACCTCATGAAGTTCATAGATCTCCGGGGTCCATATCTGTTTTTTTGTTTCAATATTAAACTCCCATCCGCCGACTTTTCCTAAACGCTCCGCATCTAAAAGATTGCGTTCGGTTTGATGGAGTTTCTCTTCCGTTAGTTTTCGTTTCTTTTTTTCCAGGGCTTCTTCCAGTGCCCGTTTCACGGCAACAGGGAACCGGTCCGGTTTATCTTTTAAGATGTAATCGACTGCGCCGTGTTTAATTAACTCAACAGCTATTTCTTCTCCGATCACCCCCGAAATGCAGATAAAGGGAGTATCGGGGGAAATATTCCGGGATAGTTCCAATGCCTTAAATGCATTGAAACCGGGCAGCATAAAATCAGCCAAAATAATATTATAGGTTCTGCTGCGAAGCTTAGCGGCAAAATCTTTTTCGGTATCAACGCGTTCAATGTCTATATCAAAACCGGCACCGATCAGCAATTCGCCGATGATCTCGAAGTCGCGTTCGGAATCTTCGAGCGACAAAACGGTGAGCTTCATCCCTTGATGGTTTATATTCATCGATGCCACTCCTTATTCACCATAGACAAACATAGCGATGCACCCATGCGGGTTCTCATCTTAAACTCAAATCTTTATTCACATTAAACTCTGCCCTACGTACAGTAAACAAACAATAATATTGCTTATGGTAAACCTGCCATCACCAAAGGCCAAAAAGACCGGGGAAATAACTACGTGATCAGCATGGCGGTACAAAATATCTCTCTCCGTACCGCAGTTCCTTATTCTTTCGGCAGTTCGTTGATCAGCGCCCAGAATAACGCTACCTGTTTTACCGCATGAATAAATTCTTTAGAATCCACCGGCTTCACAACAAAAGCGTTGGTCCCAAATTCATAACACTTTTTCAAATCGGACTCTTCGTGTGAAGAAGTCATCATCACCACGGGAATCTTGCTGAAATGTTCATCATTCCGAATTGCGTGTAATACTTCCAGGCCGTCCATTTTCGGCATCTTAATATCCAGCATAATTACCGCCGGATTTTCTTTTTTGCGCTCCTTAAATTTCCCCTCGCACCGCAGATATTCCATTGCCTCTACGCCGTCTTGTGCAACGGTCACTTGATTTGCAAGATTTATTTCAGACAACGCCTCAAGAGTCAACTCAACATCATTCGGATCGTCATCTACCAGCAGAATTGTTCGTAAATTGGTCATGATTGTTAATCCTTTCTTTTAGGTAAGGTAAAAGAGAATGTTGCCCCGTTATTCAGCTCTGCTTCAGCCCAAATGCGTCCGCCATGCCGAAGAACAATGCGATGCACATTGGCAAGACCGATACCGGTTCCTTCAAATTCCGATTTGGAATGCAGGCGCTGAAACACTCCAAACAATTTATCGGCATACCGCATGTCAAACCCTACACCATTATCGCGCACCGAGAAAATATATTCCGCAGTGTTATCGGCAATTCCAATTTCGATCCTGGCATTTTCTCTGGGCTTTGTAAATTTAACGGCATTACTCAATAAATTGGTCCACACAAGCTTCATCATCGGACTGTCGCACACAATCGCCGGCAATGGTCCGATGGTCCACTCAATGCTTCTCTTCGGACATTCCTGATGATACGATTGTACAATGTCGGCAACCATTTCGCGCATATCCACTTTCACCATTTTCATTTCAGAACGGCTTGTCCGTGAAAACTGCAGCAGATCGTCAATGAGTGTACCCATCTGTTGCACCGAATCGGTAATGCTGGAAAGATAATGCTTGCCTTGTTCCGGAAGAGCATCGGGAAAATATTTTGAGAGCAGATTAACATATCCCCCGACATGCCGGAGCGGTGCTCGCAAATCGTGCGACACCGAGTAGGAAAATGCCTCAAGCTCTTTGTTGGCCTCTTCAAGCTGAACCGTTCGTTGAATAACGCGCGCTTCAAGTTCTGCGGCATACCGTTTTGTCTCTTTCAGCAGCCTGGCCTTTTCAATAGCAATGGTAATCTGGCTTGCCACCTCGCCGGCTATATCTCTTTCATTCACCGTTATGATTTTAGGTTCTACCCAGCCAATATTCATTACCCCGTACATTTCCAGTTCCGATACCAGCGCCACATTGATAAAGGATTGTAATCCTTCGGCTTGCAGCATCATATTCACGCTTGACGGCGATGGTACTTTGGACTCATCTTCGATAATTTCCATTTTATTTTTACGAAGGAGATCAATATCTCCATAGATACTCTCCGGCAACACCTTACCTGTTTGCACAACCATCTCGTTTTCAACAACGGCCGCATAGATCATCATTTCTTTCTTTTCCAGATTAAAAATTCCAACACTGACACGCTGACATTGGAGCAGAGAGCGCATTTGTTTAATGGCGGCATAGACGATCTCTTCGGGCGATTCAAGAGCAAGGAGAATAGACTTGTCAATTTGGATCATGTTCTTCAGGCGTAATGAATGCAGCTGCAGCGATTCCTCCTCCTTCTTGCGAATGCTGATATCCTGGAATGCGCCATGCACCTTAATTATTTTCCCTTTATCATTCCTGACGGCTTCCCCGATCGTTTGAACCCATACCTTTTTTCCGGTGGGTGTAATGATCTCCATCTCTTCATCATAGGAAATTCCCTTTTCCGCACAATCGGTAAACACCCTTGTTATTTTTTCTCTCCATTCAGGCGCATAGAAATTGATCCCCTCCTCCACCCGCGGAACAAATCCAAACGGCATTTCATGAATGGCCGCAACTTCTTCCGACCAGTAGCAGAGATTATCTTCCAGATTGACGCTCCAGCCGCCGAGTTTAGCTTTCCTTTCGGCGATCTTTAAAAGAGCATGACTTTCTTTCATTTTTTCTTCAGACCGTTTGTGTTCGGTAATATCACGAACGATCGCCCACATAAATTGCGGATTTCCCAGATCATCACGGATCAAGACGGTATGTAATTCCACCGGAACGATTGTACCGTCTTTTCTGCGATATTCCTTCTGGTAGAGGTCGGAATATCCCCGTTTCAGAACCTGATGTTCCACAATACCGGTTTCATATTCGTGCCACTGCTGCGGAGTAATGTCGATATAGCTCAACTGCATCAGTTCCGCCTCGGAATATCCAAGCATTGTTCGGTACACCTCGTTGAATTCTATCAGTCTCCCGTCCATCCCCACGCTCACAAATCCATCGATCATGCTTTCGTGAAGCGTGCGATATTTTTTTTCAGACAACTCTAGCGCATTCTCGGCAATCTTACGACCGGTAATGTCGCTAATGGTTCCGATCATTGCAGTCGGTTGATTGTTTTCATCAAAATCCAATTTACCCAAACCATGAACCCAGCGTTCCGCTCCATCATTCTTACGGATAATTTTATATTCCTTGTCAAAACGGCCTCGCCTGCCTACAACATCATTCGTCAAATAGTTCGTCATTGTTTCCCGCCACTCCGGATGCAGCAATGAAGCCCACCCTTCAACAGTGCGCGGATAGGTTTCATCAATTCCGAAAATATCATCCAGCATTGATGAACTTGTCCACCTGCCGGTTGACAAATTGAGCACATAACTTCCCAGTCCGGCAATTTTCTGTGTTTCTTTTAGAAATTGCTCGCTTTGGCGGAGCGATTCTTCCGCTTGTTTACGCTGCAGTTCGAAATGATATTGCGATCGGTAATACTCCGCACGCTGCGAACGCAGAATAAAGCCGACGGTTGACACGAACGAAATGATCAGCAGCAGTGAAAAGAAAATGGCGATCTGTAATTCACGCTGAAGCGGCGCAAATAATTCATCCGCATCCATTTTGACGATGAGGTACCATGAAGTACCCGGTATCATCCGAGTCACCGATACGACGGATATACCGCGATAATCAATTCCTTCATAATAACGTTCGCCCGTGCGGACGGCAACGGCCGCCGGCAAATGTTCTTCGGTAACCGCGAGCCGGAACCGCAAAGCTGTGTTTTTTTTATGGCGGAGTTCGGACAGATAGAGTACGCTGTCGCCGTCCCGTCGCAAAATAAATGATTCAAATGAATTGCCTGGAATGGGCCATGATTTCAATAGTGGATACAAATACGTTTCCGGATCGACCCGCAGCAGAACAACGGCGGTGACGTTTTTTTTACTCTTGCGGAGATCGAATACCGGTATGATAATATCCAGATGGATCACTGTCGAACCGGCGATTTGATGAAGATCGGTGAAGAGTATTGATCTGCTCAACACAGCGTCGTGCACCGCGCATTGCGTGTTGAGGCTGATGCTGTCATTCTGCTCCGTTGAAAGCAATATTTTTCCACTCGTATCACAAAGCATGGCCGACAGGTAGCGGTACGTCGATTTGCGCACGTTAAGCCACATGAGAATATCGTTTTTGGTACGGACATCGGCTGGCGATTGAAGAAAGGATTGAATCGTATAATTGATCAACGGATTGTTCTGAATGATCACTCCGTCTTTCATCCGCTCATTTCTCCAATCAACAATCTGGGATCTTTTGAGATCGGCGATGGCGGAAAGTTCGTTCCGTTTGGCTTCGGTAAGATTTACTTTCTGGTAGCGGTAAAAATAGTAGCCTCCGCAGAGAATGGCACAGATGACTGCTATGATACTGACACTGAGCGCACGCGGAACGCGGCGGGAAGAAAGATCTGTATTCATTACATACTCCTTAGCAAAATATTTCTGCTTCGAGCGTATTGAAAATATTTAACGGCGTTGTCTGTGGTTGGATGGGGGGAAGATTTTCAGATGGAATCGAAGATCCCTATATCCAATTCGCGACAAAAGCCGGCAAATCAGGTCTATTACTGTATGTATTGTACACCTATATAGACGGAAAGTAAATCGGCAGTATTTGGCAAATCAGCATGATTATGTATCGAATCTGCGGCAGAACAGTGATTATTCATACATTTCTATCCGCATCAGACGGGCATCAGTTTTTCTCGAGAACTATTCGGAAGATTTTCGTATCGTCGTCCTGTTAAAACTTTCATCTTGTCTTCCACAAGAATTTTCATACAATTGACATCAAATATTAGTCTCTCTGAGCGCGCCCAAGAATTAGCCGCTTAACTATTATTGGTGCGCAGAGTCTCTGCGAGATTGAAGTCCCACTTTCCAGGATTCCACGTACGGCAGCACAAGTAACTATTCTGCATAACGCAAATTGGTTATTTCATTACCAGCATTTTGCTGATCATTGATAATAATGCTTCGGCGGAGTG
This sequence comes from uncultured Ignavibacteriota bacterium, assembly GCA_903958625.1. Taxonomy (GTDB): domain Bacteria; phylum Bacteroidota; class Ignavibacteria; order UBA10030; family UBA8401; genus UBA8401. The sequence goes on from CAJBTU010000240.1 coordinate 9,758, forward strand.
CGGTTTTTGAATAATGGCAATCGGTCGAACATCGCCCATGAGATGCCCTAGTTCTTCTTCGGAATAGCCGGACGCCATAAGCACCTTAACATTCGGATTTATCTTCCGCAGTTCGATAAACACTTCCTTACCGTTTAGTTTGGGCATCGAATAATCAAGGATCACAACATCAATGGTATGCCATTGTTCTTTATATATTGCTACGCCGACAACAGGATCCGTGGCTGATAACGGCTGACATTTCCCTGCCGTAAGCACATCGCACACCCAATCAACGATATATTCTTCATCATCGATAATCAGTACCGTTGCCGGTTTGGCTTCCTGCGGAGGAGTATTCTTTTGTGATGTATCGTTGATCGAAACAGGCGCACATACAATCGGCAACAGCACCCGAAATGTCGTTCCAATGCCTTCGGTGCTTTCAATCGCAACTCCGCCTTTATGTTCACGAATTATTCCTAATACGGCAGCAAGACCCAACCCGCGGCCGACAAATTTTGTTGTAAAGAACGGATCAAACACTTTTTCCAATGTTTCCCTGCTCATTCCGCAGCCATTATCCGATACTTGAAATAGTGCATATTCTCCCTCGTTCAAAGTTGTCGTTGTCCGTAAACTGTACGAAATGAGTTCTTTGTTCGACATCATCATCGCAGAAACTCCGACAGATACTACCCCATGTTTTTCTCCGACTGCCTCACCGGCATTCATAATGATATTCATGATGATCTGTTCTATTTGTCCCGGATCACCATTCACATACAGCGGAGTTTGCGGAAGATTCATCCGTAACTCTACATTTTTTGGTGTTGAAACCTTAATCAGTGCAACTTGTTCTTTAATCGCCGCTACCAGATCAATCGTAAGGATCTGGAATTGTCCTTTTCCGGAATAGGCAAGCATCTGTTTCGTAAGAGTTGCCGCTTGTTTTATGATTTTTAAAGTTTGGTCGATATACTTTACAACCGAATGGTCGGCGGGTAATTGCATCTGCATCAGAGACACATTGCCCATCATTGCACCGAGCAAGTTGTTAAAATCGTGCGCGATGCCGCTTGCCAGAGAACCGATGCTTTCCATTTTTTGTTTACGGCGCAGGGCTTCTTCGATCTTCTTGCGCTCGCTGACGTCGATTTCCATTCCATACCAAGTGACAATTCCGTTTTCTTTGAGCAATGGAGTGGAATAAAACTGTCTCCAACGGATGTCGCCCGATGGCAATTGCACGCGCACTTCTAAAGAAAACGGTGTCATCGTTGCTAAAGCTCTTTTTTCCTTTTCAAGTAACAACACCGCATCTTCTGCATTGACCTGATCATAAAGTTTCATTGGGTCGCGCAATAATGCTTCCGATGAAATGCCATGCATGTGGTTAATGGTCTCACTGACGTACTTGAACTGCCGCGGCTTGTTGTTCGTTTCGCTCTCCAATTCATATTCATAGAACATGATATCATCAAAAGTGGCCGTGATTGTCTTCAGCCGCAGTTCGTTCTCCCGCTCCTTTGCTTCCGCCATTCTGCGGTCGTTAATATCAATGGCTGTAACAAAACATTGATTTCCATTGTCGGCGGCGATGCCGGTGAGAGTAACATACAACGGTAGGTTCTTATTCACGGCGATGGTTACATCACACGATTCTTTGGTCTTGCTGATAAATATATTTTCGAGAAAGCGATTAAAGATTGGTTTTGTATCATCGGAAATAAAAGAAACCAATGAGCAGCGGACACAATGTAAACGCTCTTTGCCGATCATATTCGATGCTATCAGATTTAACTCAACAATCACCCCTTCTTGTGAAAGTGTAAAATAGCCCGATGGAGCAAATTCATACAGTTCGGCATACTTTTCCGCGGCAGCTTCTGCTTTCATTTTTGCCCGTACAAGTTCCTCGTTCTGCATCTCCAATTCGATCTTGTGCACGTCAAGCTCGTGAACAAGCTTCGGCATCCCAGTTTCAGAAGATTTTGAACCGGTTTTTAATTTATTCTTTCTCAGCAGTTCTTCGGCCTTCGTGCGTAGGAGTGCGGCCGCTGTTTTTTTATTGCTGTTTTTCATCGTCGTTCTCTGATTTACTCAGTTTTTTGTTCACGATCGACATCAGCTGTTCAATGCTGAACGGCTTGGCGAGGTAATCCAGCAATGGATCCGATTCCCATGCGCCGGCGTTATACGCCACGCCGGACATGATGATCATGGGGATGCGCGCTGTGAGAGGATCCTGCTGCAGAAACTCGCGAAGCATAAAGCCGTTCATGTTCGCCATCTCAACATCGCTGATGATAAGCTTGGGAAATGTTGCTTTGATCATCTCGAGCGCTGTGGCTCCGTTGTCCGCTTCAATTGTTTCGTGACCGTTCAATTGCAATGCCGATGCAATGGAATACCGAACAACATCATCATCGTCAACGACCATTATTTTTGCCATTTGTGCCCCGGAAGAATATTTATTTTGGTATCGTCATTTAATATTGCTGCATAGAATCTTCGGCTTATTGAATACTGCCGTTCTAATGTTTCGTTCCTGCGCCGGATCTCGGCCGCATGACTGGTGCCATTTCAATATAATAAGGTTGTAAAATAAAACAAGTCACGTCATGCTGAGCAAGTCCCGATGAAGTACGATCGGGACGCGTTAAAGCATCTCGGCTTTCGCAACAAGGGAACTTTTATTAAATGAAACAGCATTGGTCACCCGAACGCGCTATTTCCCTTCCCGGCTTTTTCGAAGAATTTCTTCCGCTTGTTTCCGCAATGTGATGTCACGGATCTGGCACTGGACCACTTTAAGATCGTTCACCGAATAGACATTACTGATGAATTCAACATTGATCGTTTTTCCTTCGGAAGTTTCCAGCGGAAGGTCATCGTAACGGACAAATTCCTTCTGCTGCAACTCCAAGTATTTTTCCTTGTTGGCGACAATATCTTTCAGAAATCCTATTTCCCAGATCGCTTTTTCTATGAATTGTTCCCGCGTATATCCCAGCATCTCGGTCATCAGCGGATTCACATCCGTGATCTTCCCTGACACCGCATCAAGAATAACGATCCCGTCCTTCGATGATTCAAAGAGACGGCGGTACCGGGTTTCCGAAATGGTCATGGCCTCGTTTGCTTTTTTTCAAAGCAATATCAATCCTTTTGGCTTCCGTAATGTTGGTAAAGGTAATCACCAGTCCGTCAATGCGGTCGTCGAGCGTACGGTACGGCATGATCCGTACGGTGAACCAGCGCTGATCATTAGTTTCAATCGGCGTTTCAATGGTTGTAAGGGTTCGGATCACCTGCCGTGCATGCGCGTCAATTTCGGGATACCGCAGATCGCTCACCAGATCGGTAAACGGACGGCCGATATCGGCGCTGCGCAGTTTAATAATGTTGGTGGTGGCATCGGTAAACCGGCGGATGTTCAACTCTTTATCCAGAAACAGCGTTGCAATCTCGGTGCTGTTCAGAAGGTTCTTCATATCGTTGTTTGCCTGCACAAAATCGTTCACCTTGCTCTGCAGTTCAATGTTGATGGTCTGCATCTCTTCGTTCAGGCTCTGCATCTCCTCTTTCGACGTGGTAAGTTCTTCGTTGGTCGACTGCAGTTCCTCGTTGGTTGACTGAAGCTCTTCGTTGGTCGATTTCAATTCTTCCTGCGATGTTTGCATCTCTTCGCGGGTGCTTTGCAGATCTTCATAACTCCGCTGCAGCTCGATCTCCAGTTCTTTCTGGCGCAACGTGGATGTCTGCTGTTTCCCTATTTTTGAAACCGTAGCAGGATGTTCGATAATTACCGGCACATCGGTGAAGACAATCATCACCATTCCCTTTATTGAATCGGGTTTTTCGATGCGCTGAACGGTGAGATCCAAAAATTGCGTTCCGCCGTTGGTTCCTACTTTAATATTCCGGACAACAACAGCGTCATAGCTTTGCATTGCTTTGCGGAAAGCGGCCGGCAGCGCATCGCACAATCCGGGACGTGCCATGGCATAAATATTCCAGTTTGCTTTCCCGGCAACCGGTGCAAGGTATTTTCCCGTACTGCCCGTAATGTAAATAATATCTCCTTCGCCGTTTACCAGTACGCTGGCAGGTGCAAAACGCTGCAGCAGTATCTGATCTGCAAAAACCTGTACGTTTTCAACAACTTTCGCGGAAGGTGCATTTTTCGCAGTTCCTCTTTTCACCCGGTGAAAGGAGCTTGGAAAATCGATCAGTTCGGGGAGCAGCGGAGTTTGGGTTCGTCTGAAAAATTTCAGTTTTCCGTCCAGCTCTTCAAACCCTTCGGTATGACCTCCGAGAGTTTCAGCGGTGCCGAGCACCATAATTCCGCCCGGATTAAGACTGTAATTAAAGAGCGCCATCAGCTTTTTCTGCAACTGGGGTTCCAGGTATATCAGCATATTGCGGCAGGTAAGAATATCGAGCTTGGTAAACGGCGGGTCTTTTATCACGTTCTGCGGCGCAAACACCACCATTTCGCGTATCGGGTTATTCACGCGGTAGAGTTCACCTTCCGCCGTAAAGAACCGGCTGAGTCGTTCGGGTGTTACGTCGGTGGTAATGTTCTTCGAGAAGACCCCCCGGCGAGCCAGTTCTATGGAATCAGTGTCGAGATCGGTGGCAAATATCTGCAGTGTAATATTTTTATGACCTTTCATTTTTTCCAACGCTTCTTTGAAAATAATTGCCAGCGTATAGGCCTCTTCCCCTGTTGAACAACCTGCCACCCACGCACGAAGCACATGACCGTTGGGCAGTTCGTTTAGCAGGCGCGGTAGAATATCCTCTTTAAGGTTTTCCCATACTGCGGGATCGCGGAAAAAATTTGTCACGCCGATCAGCAGTTCCTTAAATAATATCTCAACCTCTTGCGGGTTTTCCTGTAAAAAGCGGACATAGTTCTGGATCTTTTCTATTTGATGAATGCCCTTTCGCCGTTCTATCCGGCGAAACAGGGTGTTCTTTTTGTAAAGAGAAAAGTCGTGGCCCGATTGTTCGCGAAGCAGAATGATGATCTTTTCGAGGTTGCTTTTGTCTTTCCCTTCAATGTCCGTTTCGGTTTTCACGGACGGGACGTACTTAAGAAAAGCCATGAGTTTTCCGGGCAACTCTTCTGCTGGCGCCACGATATCGGCAATTACCGCATCGATCGCGCTGCGGGGCATCCCGTCAAATTTTGCCGTAGCCGGATCCTGCACCAGCACCGCGCCGTTCTTTTCTTTAATGGCTTTCAATCCCAGGCTGCCGTCGCTTCCCATGCCGGACAGGATGACGCCGATGCTGTTCTCCTGCCTGTCGGCTGCCAATGAACGGAAAAAGATATCGATCGGCAAACGCAGTCCGCGCGATTCCACCGGATCGAATAAATGCAGCGCGCCGTTCAGCAGCGAAAGACTTTTGTTGGGAGGTATCACATACACGCAGTTTGGATTTACCGTAAGCTGATCACTCGCCTGAAATACTTTCATCGGCGTTATGCGCTGCAGCAGTTCCGGCATGATGCCGACGTGGTTCGGGTCTAAATGCTGGATGACCACGAATGCCATGCCATTGTCCTTCGGCATATTGACGAAGAATTGTTCCAACGCTTCCAGGCCGCCGGCCGAAGCGCCGATGCCGACAATAGGGAAACTAAATGCTGCTTTGGGCTTTACAATTTTCTCCGGCTTGCTTTTGACTGGAAGCGCTTTAGAGGATTTCTGCGGCGGCAGTTTTTTTAATTTTTGTTTCGGTGTCTTGGATCGATTTTTCATTGCGACATTCCTTTACCTAATATGAAAATAACTTCGGCCGAATTGATATCACTCTATCCGGATACTCTTGTTATGGAATTGGAAATTGTAAAAATTCTTTGAACGGTATGAGGCGATGGTGCAACGATGTAGAACACACACATCCGCTTTTTGAAGGAGTCTTAAGAGAAACGTACGTTCTTTATTGGGAACGACCATTTTGGTTGCCGATGACTTGTTTTGGTGCTTTGCCAAAAATGCTATCTGTATAAAACCCGTTGCTCATATTTGCATTCTCCGGGTTTACGATATCAACCACTTGCCTCACCCATTGGATTGCCGTTCCAATAACTTGTGCCTCGTTGTTATGAACGGATGCCGCGGTGAAAAAAAGCGCGCCGGCATAACTTATTCCAATTCTTCCGTGTGGTAAGTGCTCTAATATAGTAAAAT
>CAJBTU010000241.1 GCA_903958625.1 uncultured Ignavibacteriota bacterium
ATGCACGAAGAAATGCATTTTTTATCTTTGGTGCCAATAGTCCTTGCGAGAACATGTTGGCCGTCATTGCTTTTTGACCGAGGATCTGTCCTCTCAGCAAATGGTAACGCGCAATGTTATCATTCACGTCAATGGCTTCATTGACCTCGTCTTCGGCATCATCGAATTTTTGCTGCAGCATCAATGAAAGAGAAAGATAGTAATGCCCTTCCGCATCTTTTTTATTTTTTCTGACCGCCGATTCAAAAAACGATTGCGCTTCAGAATATTTTTTCTGATTGATCAGTTCAATGCCGGTGCTGTCCACTTGCGCAACACCATACACAGCCACAACGATAAGAAGAATAAGAACTTTACGTTTCATTGTCATTAGTCGGTTGTATTATTTATTATCGCCAGGTTTGCCCATGGCAAACTTCGCGGCAGAATTTTCGACCTTAATGACCGAACCGTCCTCCAGTTCACGATTGATCGCTTTGTATGATCCGCTGATTACTTCGGCATTTTCAGCAATTCCAGTAGCCATTTCAACGTAACCTTCATCGTTAATGCCGCGTTTCACCGGAACCATTTTTGCCTTCCCATTTTCGACCACAAAGACACACTCGACCGGTTTTTCATTCATCGAAAGACCGCCGCCCTGACCCTGTTGGGGCTCGGTTTTCGGTTTTTCACCCTCTTTCCCTTTTGGAGCACGGGTTGTTACGCTTTGGATCGGGACTGAAACAACATTCGTCTTGGTCTCAGTTTCAATATCGGCGGTCATCGACATCCCGGGACGTAAGGCGATATCCTTGTTCAAAACGCGGATCTTTACTTCAAAATTCGTCACTTCTTCCTGCGTTCCAAGACCTTTTGATTTTGCAGTATTGGCGATCTCATACACGGTGCCGATAAATTTCTTATCAGGATATGCATCGATGGTAATACGGGCAGTGTCGCCGATGGAAATATTGACGATATCATTCTCGCCGACATCAACGCGGGCTTCCATCATGGCAAGATCTGCTACGGTCATGATCTGTGTCCCCTGTGTAAAACTGCTTCCGCTGACACGTTCTCCAAGCTCCGAAAGTAATTGCGATACCGTGCCATTCATTGGTGAATAAATGGTCGTCTTATTAAGACTCTCCCGTGCATCACGGAGCGATGCTTCAGACTGCCGAACACCGGCCTGCGAAGATTCATACTGCGATTTTGCAGCGTTGAAGGAGGTCTTCAAGGCGATGAATTCCTGATCGGACAATAATTTCTTTTCGTACAATTCCTGCGCGCGTTTGAATTCCGATTCCGCTTTTTCCAGATTCGATTTTTGCAGGTTTAAATTTGCCCGCGCGGATTGCAGTCCGGCTTCAGCACGGTCCACCTGTGCCTGGTACTGGTCCGGTTTGATACGGACAAGCAGGTCACCCCGTTTTACCCTGTCTCCCTCTTTCACCGGAAGTGCAGTGATCTCACCGCTGACTTCGGCGTTGATCTTCACCATGGTTTCCGGCTGGATCTTTCCGGACGCATTCACCACCTGAGTGATGGTGCGGCGTGCGACCTTTTCCGTCTGCACGGTGACGATGTTCTCCTTTTTGCTGCCGAGAACGACAACAAGCACCAGCACGATTGCTACAACACCGATGCCGGAGAAGATGAAAATTTTCTTTTTATTTTTTTTACCGTTTGCCATAATGTACCCCTTGAAATAAAATAATTAATATTTTTCTCTTCCAACCGCGATCCTGAACTGCAGTTTCGCGTAAACAAAATCGTATGATGATGAGACCTTATTGCTTATTGCCTGCGTATAGTTCGCCGTCGCAACAAGCAGATCGAGCAGCGTGTTTGAACCAAGGTTATACCGTTCTTCGGCAATGCGACGATCCTCTTCTGCCGATTTCATGTTCTTCAACGAAACGTCGTACCGCTTGCGCGCTGTTTCCAAGCTGAGCAATGCATACTTCACATCTTTTGCGACACTTCGCTTTGCCTGCTCCAGTTGTTGTTCCGCCAATTCAAGATTTAACTGACTTGTTTGCACTGCCGTGCTGGTCTGAAAACCGCTGAAAATAGGTATGGACATGGATAATCTCCAATTCCACGACTTTGAATCGCTCATCGTTCCAAAATTTTGGCCTCCAAGACTGTAGCCTGTTCCCAAACTTAACGAAGGATAATGACCCGAACGGGAAATTGAAAGATCGTTTTCAGAGATTTTTCTTGCCAATAATGACGATTGATAATCGGGCCTCGATTCGAGCGCCTCTTGCACCAGTTTGTTGTAATCGGCGTATTCTTGATGCAATGAATCGGAGATAAGCCCTGCGATCTGCTGCAGCACCGATGGATCTTCAAAATTATAATCCATGGTTACATCAAGCGCCAGCAGATACAGCATATCCTGTTTTGAGTTATCATAATTACTCTGGGCGTTGATCAGCGCCAGTTCATCAGTTGCCGTTTGCACCTGCTGACGGTAAACATCGGACTTAGCCAATGCACCAACTTTATTCGACTCTTCGATACGGGAAAGCTGCTGCTGCGAACGTTTCAGGTTCTCCTGACTGACGGTCAACAATTGTTGATTTCTCAGCACGGTGAGATACGACTGTTCGACGGCAAGCACGGTGCTTTGTTTTTGCTTCGCAAAGTTAAACGCCGCTGCGTCGGCAGCTGATGTTGCTCTATTTAATGAAGACGTATTTCGAAAACCGTCGAACAACGTTACATTCGCACTTAATCCGGCGCTTACCGAACCGTTTGCATTGATGATATCTCCAACAACCGTAGTGGTTGTTGAACCGCTGCGACCCATACTGGCCGATGCGGAAAGAGAAGGGATAAAATTGCCATATGCGGTCGTTAAATTCGCATCGGAAATCTGCATTGAGTTCTTGGAACGAATGACATCGATATTTTTTTCAAGGGCGGTTTGAATGGCCTGCTGAAGTGTCAATTTCTCTTGCGCCATCGTTGACAGGGTAAAAAACAGCGAAATCAGCGCAATAGTGAGGATTTTTTTCATTTCTTTCTCCGATATTTAACAAAACTAAATGATTTTAACGATATACGACAACAAAAGTTACAAGAAAACTCATAAATCTTCCTATTAGACGCTTAGATGAACTACTCGTTTAAGGTAAAAATACGACTATTTGACGAGAATGCATTCGAGGAATTGTGCGGCTATTCTGACATTTCGATATTGCTATGTTTTATGATCTCATCCTTGATCTCAAGAAGATATTGCAGCGCTGGATCATGCTCGTTCGGGATCCGTCCGTCCAAAATTGCCTCTTCGATCTTCGATTTAAGAATCCCCACTAGTTTTCCGGCCGGAAGATTGCATACCTGCATGATCTCATCCCCCCGAACGGGTGGCTGAAAGGCACGCAGATTATCTTTCTCTTCTACTTCTTTCATCCTGGCATACACAAGATCGTAATTCTCGGAGTACTGCTTTACAAGTTTCGGATTCTTTGATGTAATATCGGCACGACAAAGTAGCATCAGATCATCAATTTCCTCTCCTGCTTCAAATAAAATCCTTCGCACAGCAGAATCGGTGACGTTCTCATCGACCAGCTGCATCGGACGCTGATGCAGCCGTACGATCTTCTCAACATACGGGACATGTTCAAAAGGAAGTTTCAGCCTCCGGAATATGTGCTTTACCATCCGTGCGCCGATCTCTTCGTGGCCATGGAATGTCCATCCAATACCTTCGATAAATTTTTTTGTCTTTGGCTTCCCGATATCATGCAGCAGAGCAGCAAGGCGTAAATAAACATTCTCCGTTATTGCGCTGATGTTGTCCAGCACCTGACATGTATGGAGAAAAACATCCTTATGGTGATGATCCTGCCGTTGATCGACGCCGGACAGTTCGGCAACTTCCGGGAAAACGATGTGCATAACGCCGGTTTCGAACATCAGGCGCAAACCGATTGATGGTTTCGGACTTGCCACGATCTTCATGAATTCTTCAGTTATGCGCTCCTGCGAAATGATCGCAAGCCGATCTTTCATAGCCGGAATCCCTGCAAGAGTCTTCTCGTCGATCGAAAAACCCAGCTGGGCAGAGAAACGTATAGCGCGCATAATTCGTAAAGGATCGTCATCGAATGTCATCATTGGATCGAGCGGCGTACGGATGATCTTGTCACGGAGATCGACCTGTCCATTGAACGGGTCGATGAGTTCACCCCAGTTCTGCGCATTGATCGAGATGGCAAGAGCATTGATCGTAAAATCCCTGCGCGAAAGATCTTCTTCCAGTGTACCGACCTCCACCAATGGATTTCTCGATTCGCGGTTATAACTCTCTTTTCGAGAACCGACAAATTCGATCTTCCCCTCCTCGGTCGGCATCATTGCCGTGCCGAATTTTTCGTACGTAACGATCTTTCGTTTCTTCAAAGAAACGGCAACTGCCTCGGCAAACTCGATCCCGCTGCCGACAACGACGATGTCAATATCGTTCACTTCCTTTCCCAGCAGTTTATCCCGCACATAACCGCCAACAACATACGCTTCCACAGAACGTGCATCGGCTACCGCACCAATTTTTTTGAGGAACGTATTTGTGATGTCGAGTTTCATAGAATACTATTTCTGTTATCCATCAAAAAATCAAATTGACGATTGAAAAATTGCAGCAGCCGTTCATATATCCAAAGCTGTAAGAACAAAGGGAATGCCGCAGCAATTTATACATTAAATTTCTGCACCTGGATCTTGTTCATGATCTGTTGCGCAACATCGAGTGCCATTCTTCCGTCTTCACCGTTGACAATAGGACGTGAATTGTTCTGTACCGCATTGATGAACGACTCAAGTTCATACTTCAATGCATTGATCTTTTTGATCTCCGGCTGCTCGTAATAATGCTGCGCTTCTTTTTTCCTTCACCAATCTGTCCGAGCAGCATGGTGGACCAAATGCTCCCTTCACCTTCATTGCCGAGCCTGAACACATCGGCACTCCCCAGTTGAAAATCGATCGCTATATAAGCATTGCTCTGGAACATCCGCATTTTCCGCATTTTGTTGCGTGAAATCCGGCTTGATGTAACATTGGCAACGCAGCCGTTCTCAAACTGAAGCCGCGCATTGGCAATGTCCGGCGTATCGGAAACAACGGCAACACCGCTTGCATCGATCTGTTTTACCGGCGAGTTGACCAGACTAAGTATGATGTCGATATCGTGAATCATCAGATCGAGCACAACTGCAACGTCGGTCCCCCGGGGATTGAACTGAGCAAGACGGTGCGATTCGATGAACATCGGTTTCATTTGATACGATTCGAGGGAAATGATCGCCGGATTGAACCGTTCAATATGACCGACTTGGATCAGGACATTCTTTTGTTTCGCGATTGCGATCAATTCATCTGCTTCAGCCAGCGTCGAAGTGATCGGCTTTTCAATCAGCACGTGTTTTCCGGCCATCAGCACATGTTTCGCTACCTCGAAGTGCGTCATCGTCACGGTTGCTATGCTGACCGCATCGACAACACGCAGCAACTCATCCATGGAGGCAAATGCTTTCACCCTATATTTCGATGCTACCTCGTTTCGTTTTTCCTCATTCACGTCGAACACTCCGACGAAATTTGCGGTTTCTATTTCGTCGTACATTTTTGAATGAAGCGAGCCAAGATGACCGACTCCAATTACACCGATATTGATTTTTTTAGGATTCATATTCTCATTCAGTGCTGTCCAAGATAAATTGAGTTAAGTTAAAAAGTCTTCAAAAGCAGTGCGTTTTAGACAAGATATATTCAATATCAAGATGAACCCCCATGGTCTGCTGTCCAAATTAAAACAGGACAAGTTGATCATCGGGAACAAACGGTGGTGTATTCACCGGATCATCGAGCCATTGAACTAAATCGCGATATGTAAAGAGATTGAACCGAAGCATGGCTACAAGGTTAGACATCGACCATGCAAATTGCGCCATCGCTTTTAACATTTTGAGCAACAGAAGCGCAATGAGCGCCGTCCACAATTGAACTTTGACAGCATTCGCGCTTGTTCCGATAAAAGTCTTGATCTTAAAGCTTTGTTTGATCGTTTTGAAAAAGATTTCAATTTGCCACCGGTCTTTATAGATGGCGGCAATTGTTGTGCTGCCGAAAGTGAGATGATTTGTTAAGAGAACAATAATTCGTTTGTTTTTTTCATCCCACACTTCGATGCGTCTGAGTTCATGATCGCAAGTGTCAGCACTGTAAACGCCGTTGAAGACAATAATTTCATCTTTCAAAATCGATCTGTTCTTTGGTATCTCATGTGTCTGAAGGACATCGTATGTTGCATTGTCTTTCATCCGTGTCACAAACCAGACACCCGTTGTGCACCAATGATCGAATAGTGCATAATCATTGAAGCCGCGGTCAAAGGCAATAAAACTGTCCTTTGGGAAGGCAAAATTGTCAATAATGGTATCTTTTGCAGCACGGACCTCATGAGTTTTACCGTCGGTAATGTGAGCATAGACAGGCAAATATCCGTCATGATCCAGAAGCATGTGTAATTTTACAGCTCCTTTGGTTCGGCGAAATCGGGCCCAATCAAACATGCTTAGACAAACATCGATGACAGTTGTATCCATACTATAGAGTTTATTTTTGAAACGGAACTTATGTTTACCCTTGATTTGTGATTGTGCTTGGCCCAGTAGATGATAAAATGTGTCTTCATAGATTTTGTATGATCGATGCTCATTGGCATAGGCAAGAGTCGATTTCTTTGGACCCATATGTAATCCAAGATGTGACAGCTTTCCAGTCGATGAACCAAGGCCAATGCATATTTCTTTAAGCGATTGCGCTTTACCCAAATGACAAAACATCATACTGACAAATTGTTCCCAACAGGTAAAGCCCTTAGCATGCTTATTGCCATTATGTTTTCTTACCGTTTGCGAAAATATATTTTTATCAATCAGATCTACCAATTGTGCAAAAATGTTTGTACCCTTAAGAGGCATATGCTACTCCGGTTTTGTGTCTGTCTTTTTGGTCTGGTAACCTTAAGATAACACATTTCCGGAGTTTTTATTTTGGACAAGTCTGGTTGAGTATACTTAACGAAAATATGTTCAATCCAAAATTCAGCAGTGATG
>CAJBTU010000242.1 GCA_903958625.1 uncultured Ignavibacteriota bacterium
AGTGCAGATTGTATTGTATAATGCCTTGGGTCAGCGCGTTGCAACCGTAGTGAATGAGCGAAAAGAAGCGGGTGCTCATACGGCAACATTTAACGCATACTCGCTTGCCAGCGGATTATACTTCTGCGAAATGCGTGCCGGAAACTTTGTCAGTGTAAAAAAGATGGTTTTAATGAAATAAATAGGGGAGACAGAGCGGCGCTTCATCATACATAGCATTTAAAAAAGAAAACCCGAGTTTCTCACTCGGGTTTTTTAATTCTTATTCAGGTGACTGTCACTTTGGAAGTGACAGTCGCCTTTATGCTACGCTTGCATCGTCGGCAGCATAATGCGGATCGTCGTTCCTTTTCCCATTTCACTTTCAATCTCAATCTTTCCTTTGTGGTCATCGACAACTTTTTTCACGATCGACATGCCGAGGCCTGTTCCGTGTTTCTTTCCGTAGGTCACGAACGGTTCAAAGATCTTCCGTTTCACTTCTTCCGGCATACCGGTGCCGGTATCGGTGAATTCAATCTTGACGAATCCGCCGATATCTTCAGTTGATGCCGTCAACGTACCCCCTTGAGGCATGGCATCGCGCGAATTGCTGGCAATATTGTAGAATACGCGCACCAATTTATCCTGATCGAGCTTCACTTTCCCTTTGAACGTCAGTTTCTTTTCCAATTTAATGTTGTTCTTAGTCAGATCTTTTTCAATGAACATCAGCACACCTTCCATCACATCTTCAAACTGCACTTCTTCAATGTTCGTTGAACTTACCCCTTTGCTGAAATCCAGGATCTCCTGCGCCATGTTCACAAAGCGGTCAACCTGATGGATCATTTCATCGGCAAGTTTGGAGACCTCTTCATTTCCCCCTTTTTTCTTCATCACCTGCGCATAGACGCGCAGCGTTCCCATAGGATTCTTAATGTCGTGAATGATCGTGCTTGCCATTCTTCCCACGGCGGAAAGCCGTTCGCTTTGTACCATCTCCTGAGCAAGGCGCGCATTTTCGATCGCAACGGATGCGTGGATGGAAAGCGCATTTAAAAATTCTTCGTCGGAGGGAGTGAACGGTCCCCCTTTTTTGTTCAGCATCTGGAAAACACCGATCGTTTTACCGTCGCGGTTGCGCATCGGCATCGTCAGCATATTGTTGGTGCGGTAACCGGATTTTTTGTCCACTTCGGGATTGAAGCGCGGATCGTTATACGCATCCGGGATGTTGACGATCTCGCCGGTTTTTGCAACGTAGCCGGCCAGTCCTTTCCCCAACGGCAGGCGGATCTCGATCACTTCACTTCCGCGCAGCGCTTTTGACCAGATCTCTCCCTTCAATTCATCGAGCAGATACAATGTGCCGCGGTCTGCACTGATCGATTTGATGGCTGTTTCCAGAATGATGTCGAGAAGTTTATCAAGGTCGAGCGATGAATTGATGGTCTTTGCCGCATCAATCAGCATGTTCAATTTGCTGATGTGCTGTTTTGAAATTTCCACCGTTCTGTCGAGTTCGTTCACGATCGTCTGGTCCGCACTCCGCAGCCGTTTCGTGACGCTTCGCAGAATGTTCAGCTGAATAATGTTGTTCGATTTCAGCATGTTGTCGAAATCCTGCTTGCTGATGCTCGCGCAGGTTGTCAGTTCTACGGCTGTCGTCCGCGCTGATCGCACCTGATCGTCGAGCAGTTCCATTTCGCCGAAAAAATCCCCCTTGGTCAGATAGGCAAGCACGGTCTCCGCGCCGTATTTGGTAACTTTCGAGATCTTGATCC
This sequence comes from uncultured Ignavibacteriota bacterium, assembly GCA_903958625.1. Taxonomy (GTDB): domain Bacteria; phylum Bacteroidota; class Ignavibacteria; order UBA10030; family UBA8401; genus UBA8401. Next base: position 1,767 of record CAJBTU010000242.1, read on the forward strand.
TGCCGTCCAGCACAAAATACAGACGCTCACCGCGTGTGTTTTCCTGAAAGATTGGTGTGTTCGCCTGGAATTTTTCCTCTTTGCACATTTTGAGAATGGCATTCAAGTTCATATCGGCAACATACTTGAACGCGGAATTGAAGCGGAGATTTTCTACTGTGAGCAATGATTGTTCCATGGTCAATAGAGGTAAAGTGAATGAATATCCTTGCAGAAAATACATAACAGATGTAAGAGAAGCAAGATGACGCGTGCGGGGAAAATGATTCGTTTTACGGCATTATTTCGGTATATTCACATGTATTTTAATGTTGCCCACGCGGTTCATGGTTAAATGAAAGGAATATTTTGAGCGATACAAAAATTATTTTTTCGATGGTTGGCGTTGGTAAAGTGCACAAGCCGAACAAACAGGTCCTGAAAGACATTTACCTCTCATTTTATTACGGCGCAAAGATCGGCGTGCTTGGATTGAACGGCGCTGGAAAATCGACGCTGCTAAAGATCATTGCCGGTGTTGATACCGATTTTCTCGGAACAATTCAGTCACAGAAAGGGATCACGTTCGGTTATCTCTCCCAGGAACCGGAACTTGACCAGAATAAAACGGTGAAAGAGATCGTTGAAGAAGGCGTGCAGGATACGGTCAATCTTCTGAAGGAATACGAAGCGATCAATGCAAAATTTGCCGAACCGGATGCTGATTTTGATAAGCTTCTTGAAAAGCAGGGAACATTGCAGGAAAAGATCGACCAGATCGGCGCATGGGATCTTGACAGTAAACTGGAACAGGCGATGGATGCGTTGCGTTGTCCGGCCGGCGACACGTCGGTGAAAGTTCTTTCCGGAGGCGAACGCCGCCGCGTTGCATTGTGCAGACTGCTGCTGCAGGAACCGGATGTGCTATTGCTGGATGAACCGACGAATCATCTTGACGCAGAATCTGTTGCGTGGCTCGAACAGCATCTTGCACAGTATAAAGGAACGGTACTGGCGGTAACGCATGACCGGTATTTCCTGGACAACGTTGCCGGATGGATCCTGGAACTGGACCGCGGCGAAGGAATTCCGTTTGAAGGAAATTATTCGTCGTGGCTTGAACAAAAGCAGAAGCGTCTTGAAGTGGAAGAGAAGCAGGAATCAAAACGTCAGAAAGTGTTGAAGAAAGAGTTGGAGTTGGTGCGGATGAATCCGAAAGGACGTCACGCAAAGAGCAAGGCGCGCATCACATCGTACGAACAGATGCTTTCGGAAGAACACGAGAAACGGAATGAAGAGATCGAAATCTTTATCCCGAAAGGCCCGCGTCTTGGCGACGTGGTGATCAGAGCGGAGAATCTGGCCAAAGGGTACGGCGATAATCTTCTATACGAAAATATGAACTTCAATCTTCCTCCCGGCGGCATCATCGGCGTTATCGGACCGAACGGCGCCGGTAAGACGACGCTGTTCAGAATGATCACCGGACAGGAAAAACCGGATTCCGGCATCATCACGATCGGCGAGACGGTGAAACTTGCCTATGTTGATCAAAACCGTCCGCTCGATCCGACCAAGAATATTTGGGAAGAGATCACCGGCGGAGAAGAAATTCTGCACTTCGGAACTCGCGAAGTGAACTCGCGGGCATATGTTGCGCGATTCAATTTCACCGGCGGCGATCAGCAAAAATTGGTCGGACAAATATCCGGCGGCGAACGCAACCGCGTGCACCTTGCGAAGACGATGAAACAGGAAGCGAACGTGCTTCTGCTGGACGAACCGACGAACGATCTGGATGTGAACACGCTCCGCGCACTGGAAGAAGCGCTGACGGAATTTGCCGGCTGCGCCGTGGTCATTTCCCATGACCGCTGGTTTCTTGACCGCGTTGCAACGCACATTCTGGCATTTGAAGGGGAGAGTCAGGTTCAGTGGTTCGACGGTAACTATTCCGAATACGAGGAATTCCGGAAGAAGAAACTGGGGATCGACGCAAGCCAGCCGCACAGGATACACTATAAAAAACTGATGAGAAGCTGAGCCTTTTCGTAAGTATTGCACTTTAAAAGCACAATTGTTTATTATACAGTTGTGCTTTTTTTATGCACGACAGCGTGTTTTTTATACTACCCGAAAAAACGTATATTTCAATCATTCTTTATCGATAAAAAATCTTTTTGTAGAAAGTCCGTATGCCGGTAAACAGCATCTCTGAAAAATTTGAACAAGTTTTGGAATCATTCGGTCCGAACACGAGTTATGTGTGGGATGTTCTGCAGCAATATATTGACGATCCCAACTCGGTGAACGAATCGTGGCAGCAATTATTTGCTGAAGTAGTTGCTTCCGGATCCGTAGATCTTCCCAAAAAATCTGAACGGCAGAAACCATCCGTTTCAAGCGGCGATCACGCACCGGAACCATCCACGAAATCATTAACATCGTTAGCAGCAGTGCATAAACAACTTTCTGCGATCAGCGGCGTAGCCGGGAAGATCGTGGAGAATATGGAAGCATCGCTTTCATTGCCGACCGCAACTTCGCTACGCATCATTCCGGTGAAAGTGCTGGATGAGAATCGTTCACTGCTGAACAAATACCTCGGCTCACGATCACGGGGAAAAGTCTCATATACGCACATCGTGGCTTGGGCCATTGTGAAAGCGCTGAAGAAATATCCGAATATCAATGCGTCGTTTGCACGTGTTGAAGGTCAGGCGTACCGCGATGAAAAAACGCAGATCAATATCGGCATCGCCGTTGATAAGACAAGAAAAGACGGTTCACGCACGCTTCTGGTTCCGAATATCAAAGATGCTGAAGGAATGAACTTTGCGGAATTCGTAGCGGCGTATGATTCCATCATTGATAAATCGCGCAGGTCCGCACTCGATCCATCCGATTTTCAATCGACGTCAATTACACTGACCAATCCCGGCACGGTCGGTACGGTCTCTTCCACTCCGCGCTTAATGCCGGGTCAGGGGGCGATCATTGCAGCCGGTGCGATCGGTTACGATGCCGCGCATCAGGGAATGTCGCCGCAAACCCTCTCGTCTCTCGGCGTCAGCAAAGTGATGAACATTACCTGCACGTACGATCATCGTGTTATCCAGGGTGCCGAATCAGGACAGTTTCTTCAATACATCCACGCGCTGTTGAACGGCGATGAAAAATTTTACGACGATCTTTTTTCCGATCTCCACATACCGTTCTCATCCGTCAAATGGTCGAGCGACGTAACATCCATCGGAATCGGCAGCGGGGCAAATCAGGAGATCATCGAGAAACAGGCACGCGTGCAGCAACTGGTGAATGCCTATCGGGTGCGCGGTCATCTTATTGCACATCTCGATCCTCTCGTTGACGAACCGAAGAACCATCCCGAACTTGATCCGAACTATTATGGTCTCACTGTGTGGGACCTCGACCGTGAATTCCTTTTTTCCAATAAGGAAGGGTATAGCAAAGCAACTCTGCGCGAGATCCTTGATATCCTGTATGCAACGTACTGCGGTTCCATCGGCGTCGAATTCATGAACATCCAGGATCCCGAACAGAAGAAGTGGCTCATTCAGAAGATGGAGCCCTCAAGAAACCGGCCGCCGCTTCCGCGCGAACGGAAGATTCAATTGTTGAAAAAACTGATCCATGCCGAAGGATTTGAAAATTATATCCACACGAAATTCATCGGACACAAACGCTTCTCGCTGGAAGGGGCAGAATCGTTCATGACGATCCTTGATGTGGTGCTGGACGAACTTGCAGACAACGGTGGAGAACGCGCCGTTATCGGCATGGCGCACCGGGGCCGTTTGAATGTGCTCGCCAATACGATCGGTAAATCGCTGGCGAAGATCTTCTCTGAGTTTGAGGGGAATGTCGATCCGAAATCGATCCAGGGTTCCGGCGATGTGAAATATCATCTCGGCGCTCACGGCGTTCACAAAACGCTGAACGGAAAAGAGATCACCGTAGAAGTAGCTCCGAATCCAAGTCACCTTGAAGCGGTGAACCCTGTTGTTGAAGGGATGGTGCGCGCCATGCAGGACCGCATGGGCGATACGAATCGCGGAAAAGCATTACCAATTCTTGTGCATGGCGATGCGGCCTTTGCCGGACAGGGAATTGTTGCCGAGACACTGAATATCTCCCAATTAAAAGGTTACCGTACCGGTGGAACGATCCACGTCATCATCAACAATCAGATCGGCTTCACTACGTCGCCGGACGATGCGCGTTCCACGCCGTACTGCACGGACGTTGCCAAGATGGTGCAGGCGCCGATCTTCCACGTGAACGGTGATAATCCTGAAGCATGTGCCCGTGTCGCATCATTATCGGTGGCCTATCGCAACACGTTCAAAAAAGATGTTGTGATCGATATGTTCTGCTTCAGAAAATACGGTCACAACGAAGGGGACGAACCAAGTTATACGCAGCCGCTGTTGTATAAAAAGATCAAATCGCATCCGACCGTACACCAGCTTTACGGTGAACGGCTCATTCTTGACAAAGAACTGACGCGCGAAGAGTACGAACAGATGCAGCGCGATTCAAAGGAACGGTATGAACGGGCGCACGAGGCCTCGCACAAACGCGAAATGCATTTGAAAGCGGAAGTTGCTCTGGCGGTGACGCAGGAACAGATCGAAGCGATGCAGCCTTTCCGGGAAACCAGAGTTGAATTTGACATGCTTCGGGAAGTATCCGAAAAGCTCGGCACCGTTCCGGAAAATTTCACCGTGAATGCAAAATTGGTGAAGATGCTTGAACAGCGGAAACATTTCAATGCTGAAACGAAGATCGACTGGGGATTTGCCGAGGCACTGGCATTCGGCACGTTGGTGCACGAAGGGAACGATGTGCGGTTGAGCGGCGAGGATGTCGGCCGCGGTACCTTCAGTCATCGTCATGCCATTCTGTACGATGCGAACTCCGCCGAGGAATATGTGCCGCTTCAGCACATCCGCGACGGCCAGGGAAAAGTATACGTCTACGACAGCCTGCTTTCCGAATATGCCATTCTTGGATATGAATTCGGGTACAGCGTTTCCGATCCGCTTTCACTGGTGGTATGGGAAGCGCAGTTCGGCGATTTTGCGAACGGCGCTCAGGTGATCATCGATCAGTTCATTGCGGCATCCGAAGCAAAGTGGCAGCAGCCGTGCGATCTTGTTCTGTTGCTGCCGCACGGATATGAGGGACAGGGACCTGAGCATTCCAGCGCACGGCTTGAGCGGTTTCTTCAGCTCTGCGCGGAAGAGAATATGCAGGTCTGTAATCTATCGACGGCAGCGCAGTATTTTCATGTGCTGCGCAGGCAGATGCGCGATGCAAAACGGAAACCGCTTATCATGATGACGCCGAAAAGCCTTCTCCGTCATCCACTGGTCACTTCTTCGGTACAGGAATTAACCGACGGGAAGTTCAATCTCGTCATCGATGATGCCAACGCAGTGGCAGGGAAAATTCAGCGCATCGTTCTTTGTTCCGCAAAGGTTTATTATGATGCATTGCACATGCAGCGTGAAAAGAAGATCGACAATGTCGCGCTTGTCCGTGTTGAACAGTTCTACCCGTACCCGAAGAAGGAATTGAAAGAGATCTTCGAAAAATACCGGAATGCATCGGATGTAGTTTGGCTGCAGGAAGAGTCGAAAAATATGGGAGCATGGTATTTCCTTTCGGACAGATTGCGCGATGATGTTCTTCCGTCGCAGAAGGTCCGTTATGCCGGACGTGCCGCTTCCGCAAGCACGGCCACCGGTTCGCTGAAACGCCATCAGATGGAGCAAGAGGAACTGCTGAACGATGCGTTGATGTAAGACTACGTATGATTAATTTAATCCCAAACAGTATCATGGTAAATCTGCGAAGATCAACGCTTCTGTTAGTATGAAACCATAAGGATATGCAATTGAATTACGATCCTTTTGTTTGACATTCCGTGAAAAAGCCGTATCTTTCTATAGAAAACAGGAGAAAATACACAGAACAATTGTTAGAGATTTCAATAATAATGATGTCAGGCACAATTATTCCCTCTAACAATATCAACCGAATTTCACTCGAGCGTTGGAGAGAGATTCGGTTTTTTCATTTTTACCGCTTCTGTGAGGATGTATGAAAACACGTTTTGTAATTATTTTTTTAATAACGCTGCCGGTTATTTCTCTCGGACAAACTTTCGGGAAATATTCCGGTGAGTTCATGGCTATCGGCATCGGCGGCCGTGCGTTAGGCGTTGGCAGTGCGTATGCCGCATTGGCAAACGACGTTACTGCCGGATACTGGAATCCTGCCGGTCTCGCCCGTATCGAATATCCACAAGTCGCAATATCACACGACGAGCGGTACGGCAACCTTATTAATTATGATTATGCCGCGTTTGCATTCCCATCCGGTGCCAATACAGTCAATGTTGAAAACCAGGAGATAGAATACCACGCCGAATCGTTTGCGATCAGCGTCATCCGTCTTGGCGTCGATGGAATTCCCGATACGCGCAAAGCGTGGGCGGACAGCAACGGTAACGGACTCTTCGACGACGGCGCAAATCTTCGCCCCGATTACAACGCCATCACATTCTTTAACGCCAGCGATTGGGTTGTGTACGGAACGTATGCCAGACAATATTCAGAAAATTTCTTCTACGGTGCGAATGTAAAACTGATTCGGCGGAATATCGGCACCTTTCATGGAACGGGGATCGGATTCGATATCGGAGTACAATACCTTCCGGCCGACAATCTAGTGCTTGCTGCAAATCTTCAGGATGCAACCACAACGCTTGTTTCGTGGAATACCGGAACGAACGAACTGATCTCGCCGACATTGAAACTTGGCGTTGCGTATGTTCTGGAAATCTTTGACGGAAAACTCACTCCGGCGGCCGGCACGGACGTTCGCTTTGAGAACAGACGATATTCGGCCGTAGCGAACCTTGGTCCGGTCAGTTTCGATCCACAAGTGGGGATCGAATTCGATTATAAGAACATCGTTGCTGTTCGCGCAGGGTACAACGACATCGGTAATCTGACGCTCGGCGCAGGGATCCACCTTCGCAAACTTGATATCGATTATTCCTTTGCAAAATTCGATGCTGCAGATCAGCTTGGCAACACGCATCGTATCTCGCTTCGTTTAACGCTTCAGGAAGAGAAATACGGTCGTGGCTCGGAATAATATTCCCAATGTTCAGTCAATTCAAGTATCCGGACTTCTGAGGAAACGGCAAATTTCAATGTTGGCACGTAACATGATGAAGGGATTCCGTTTCTTCTCGGTGGGGAGGCTCGTTTTATTCGGATTAACTTTAGCAAGTGTAATTTTTTCTTCATGTTCATCGTCCATCCCTGAACCGCATTACATTCCGCCTCCGGCAAAAAAACACACGATCACCGCTCCAGTGGTAAAACCTTTTCTCCCTGACGGCTGGGCGGACATCACCTCGCGGTCAGAGCAGCCGCAGATCAAGTTATGGATCGTCAACCGGGAGTATTCAGCAACGATGGTATTGCGGGAATTGCAGGCGGATTCCGCGACTCAACAATTATTGTTCAGGGAAGAGATGAACCTTATCGCAACCATTTCGCTGCACGGGAAAGTTCCGGAGAATAATCCTGACTTTCGCGTAACACGGGTGCCGTCGATGATCGATGGTAAAAAGAATTTATCGTCTTACGCATACACAGAAAAAGGATTGCTCCGGCGAGTTGTTGTTTTTCAAAAACAGAACAAACTGATGGAATTGGAATTAATGCAGGAACAATCCTCAGCAGATTTTGAAGCGCTGACGAGTGATCTCATCGCATTTGCTGTTACGTTGGTTGACCGATAGGAACAAAGTATCCTTGATATAGAAAACGGTTATTTCGTTTTCAATTCAAACACACCGTTCCAATCCTTCGGAGGGGGTTTTTTCAGATAGGTCTGTGAACGGAGCAGGTAGAGCTGCGACGGTCCGTCATTCGGATCGATCTTGAGTGCAAACTGGAATTCGTCGATCGCTTTTTTGAATTTCCGTTCACGGTAGAAGAACAGACCGAGGTTATAGATCTCGATCAATTCTTTTTTTTCCTCTTTCACTCCATTGTTCATCTCGCCGACAAGTTCAAAAACGCGGATCGGTTCTGTTTTTCCCTTTACGATAAGATAATCAAGTTCCCGGCAGAGCAATTCATTCTTCACCAAAATCCAGGTCCGTTCGCTGATCATGACGCGCGTGCCGTAGGTCTTGTTTGCGCCTTCCATACGTGAACCAAGGTTAACGGCATCACCGATAACGGTGTAATCAAAACGGCTGGAACCGCCGACGTTGCCGACGACCATGTGATCGGTATTCAATCCCATGCGAACAACAAGTTTCGGCTTACCTTCGTTCGCCCATCGCGCCGCAATTTCTTCTGCTTTGCTCTGCATCTGAAGTGCGGCATGGCAGGCATTCATTGCACTGTTCGGCAAATGCATCGGTGCGCCCCACACGGCCATCACAGCGTCGCCAACATACTTATCCAGTGTTCCGTTGTTCTTCAGGATGATATCCGTCATCGCGCTGAGATATTCGTTTAATATGCCCACAAGGTCAACGGCATCGAGTTTCTCCGAAAAATTAGTGAACGAAGCAATATCGGAGAAGAAGACGGTCAATTCTTTTTTCTCACCGCCAAGACGCAATTTTTCGGGATGCGCGATCAGTTCGTTCACAACCGAAGGATTCAGATATTGACTGAACATTCCTTTGATCATTGTCTTTTGTTTCCGCTCGGTCAAGTACTGGTACACGGCGCTTCCCACATAGTTCATGATCACCGCGGCGATTGGAGAGACCACCGGCAGTACGATGTTGTGATGTGCAAAGGCATAATAGAAAAGTGCAAGCATGCCGTCGATAATACCTGCAATGACAATTACTGCGACGATCTCGATGATGAATGCGTACCGTGTTTTGATCAATTTCAGCCAGGTGACGGCGGCAAATGTTAAGACGGATAGCACAAAGATGAGGAGCGATTCTTTCCAGGCGGAAAGTTTTGATAAGTAATTTTGATGGATCAGTGTCTGAAGTGCATTGGCGTGAAGTTCAACGCCGTACATCTGGTTCCTGTCAGCAGACCCCGGTTCTGAAACGGAAACATTGAAGAGGTCCTTCGATTCGGCAAAGTACGGGCCTATCAAAACGATCTTATCTTTAAAAGTTCCGTCATACAGCAAACCAATATCGGGATCATCGAACGTATTGATGGAGGTGCGGAGTTCACGTTCTTCTATGGTTTGGAAATCCGAATCATCGAGAACATTCACGATATCGAATTCTTTGAACGTCTTTCCTGCAGACCCGTGATAATTAATGAGCATCGACACATCGTCGAATTTCGGGATGCTCCGGTTGCCGAGGACGAAATAATCATTCGTATTCTGTGCGGATGTTGTCGAAGGGAGTCCCAGCGCTTTATTCATTATCGCAAAGGCGAATGATGGGATATACCGCTCCTGATTTGGCATCTTGGCAAACGGCATGTACCGTCGATAAACGCCGTCTGCATCGTTCGGCACGAACACGCCCCCAACAGAACTGTCGGCAGCATAGAAGATGGAATGATAGTTCTCATCCTGCCGTAAAATGGTTGCTTCTTCGCTGCGGAGGTCGGTCTTGCCGGCTACGACCACATTTCTGTATTGCTGGATGGTCCTGAATAACTCATCGTCGTGATGCGGTCCGCGCGTATCGGGCTGCTCGAACGTAAGGTCAATTCCGATCACCTTCGCACCGGCGCGGTTCAGATTGCGGATGGCGCGCGCATAGTAGCTTCGCGGGAACGGAAAACGGTCGGGAACGGTCGTTTCTGATTTGTCCGAAATGGAAATGATGATCACATCAAGCGAATCTTTGGCGAAGGGTAGAGGACCTCTTTTATCGAATGCGCGGTCGATAAAAGTGAGAGATGTCCGTTCAAAGAAACCAAAATGGAATACCTCGTCCTGAACGAACAGGATGACGATGAATGCGATTCCGATGCTGACCGCAAAACGGATCATCCATTGACGAAATTGTCGATCGGACTGTGTGGGAGCCATATCAAAAATCGATGCGGTATAACAGACTGATATACGAATCGTTCTTGCTCGCACCAGTAGCAGCAAGAGCAGAAGAGGAATTCGCGATGAACTGAAATTGTAAAACGGCAATTTGATGCTGCGTTACATTGTATTGCAGGCTTGTCTCAAACAATTTTCGTGCAAGATCGCCGAATGTCGGGGCAAACGTCACATTCAAGCGCAGCACTTCTTCATACAATTTATATCGTCCACTCAGCGAAATTGTTTGATAGGACATTGATGCCTGCGAACGGATCCCCAATGAATCTACCTGCGGGAATTTTAAATTACTGAACGAAAGGCCAACAGTGCTTTCCAGTTTCGGATCATGCACCGTGCTGATAAGTGTTAAAATATTGAAGGTTGAAACATCCTGTTGTTTGGGAGTCAGGTCGTTCTTATTCGATACATCAAGGTTCAATGAGGCTGTATGTCTTCCCCAGGCCGAAAAATCATAAGAACTTTGTAGAAAATAACGCGTTGTCTTGTCATTCACCGCGCGCAAGGCGATCTGCTGAGAAATACTTGTTGTGTCGGCAGGGATGGGACTAAGCGGATTGGAATTTGTATTCAATCCGTATCCGACGGTTACATTAGGATAATCGCGGGCAGGGTAATAGGAAATTGCCGTATTCATTGTTTTATACGTTGTCGTCGTTATTTCAAGTCCTGAAGTATTATTTTTTAATTGTTCCAGACTTCCGGTTAAAAACAATCTGTTGTCGAGCAGCCGCAGACGGTCGATAATATTGAATCCTTTTATATCCTTCCGGAGCGATGTTGCCGTTGCGGATGTATAGTCTTTCCCGTGAAACAGATACGATGCTTTAAGGAAATTGCCGAAATAATTGAGCGAGAGTCCTGATTCGTAGACAAGGGAAGTACCGCCGACAGGATTGATGGGGACAAGATTCTCATTCGGAGTGATGAACATTTTTAAGACCGGCAGAAATTTTTTCAGCTGGTCGCCGTCGCTGGATGAGAATGTTCCTTTCTTGATCGCCGCGTCGATACTGTCCTTGTTGAATTCCGCCGTTGAGATATCGACGTTGTTCAGACTGACGGCCGTTTGTGCTGTGAATTCGATCCTCCGGTCATCGAGCGCAATAAGCAGGTCAGTACCGAACACGGCATTCTGCTGAGGACGGACCGCTACCGGTTTCGATGCATCGAATGCATCTTTCGATGTCATATAGGTGAAGCCCCATTGAAATTTTTCCCCTTTGCCGAAACTCGGACGGACGATCAGCATATCCCTTTTGAGCGTTGAGGGGGAATTATTAAAATCTACTCGCCTGAGCAGTTCTCCCTTGGCAGCATTGATATTGAAACCGCCGAGAAGAAGATCGAACGTAAAGCCGCGCACCCTGCGTCCATCCATTATAGAATAGGGGAAGCGAGGATACGCATCACCAAGACCGAGTTTCACATAGCGGGCATCGATTCCTAAATAATATCGGTTCTGTGGCTGGTTTTCCGGTTTTTCTTCGGAGGTCAACGTCAATTGAGTATTGGTATGCAGGAATTTTGCATACGAACCATATCCCCGTACGTCTAAACGGTTATACGTTTTTTTCGTTCCCTTAACATTCTCGTTACGTGATTCTGCCTGCGCATTGCCGTTTCCTTGAAATTCGCTCTCAATTTCTTCCGCCTGCATTGTGGTCAGCACCGAAAATCTGCGGCGCAGAGATGAGATTTCTTTGCCTTGCGCATCATACGTCTGGACCGAAAGATTTGCACCACCGCTCAAAACAGAGGGGGGAATAGCATCGGGAGGCACGATCAACAGATCGTCATAGATGACCATGCTGGAGGAAAGGTTGATACCGTTGAGTTGGATCTTTGTTTTCGATTTATCGATGGTAGTATCGGCATAAACAAATGAGATCGAAATATACGTTTCACCTTCTTTTACCTGTTCACCTTCTTCCGGACTCAAAACAATGACTTCCGATTCGGATGCCGGGGGAATATTGACAGTAATTCTTGAAGGATTCACCTGCGGATTTTCTAAGGGGAAAGTTTCAATACTTCCAGATTGTGTGGTGGCAACAATATAGACCTCGATGAAAGGTGCAACAACATCGGCGGCCGGAATCTCTACAATTGCCGAATCGCGCATGATCTGCATTTCCTGATTACGGAATTCGGACTGTCCGAATTGCCGGTAATATAAAACTACCCGAGAAAGTTCGGACGACTGCTGCAATTCTACGGAAAGGGAAAGCGGCTGCTTTTCCGAGGTGTTCAACGGATGAATTGCTTTGAGATAAGTATTGATCTGCGCTGAGAGTGTAAGAGAAAACAGGAATGAAAGAAAAATAGTGCGCGAGATAGATTTCATGTGGAATAATTGGTTGAGAGAAGAAACCGACTGCAATCTATCAAAACTGCCAAAGAGTTGCAAGCAGCATACATTGAATAGCGAAAAAAAATGTCCAATACCGTTACGGTATTGGACATTGGCTTGTTTTGAATGGTACTATTTATATTCGATGATCATTGTCTTCTTTTTTCCGCTTGGATCGGTGAACGGCAGACGCAATTCATTTTTTTGTCCAGCCTGTATGGCAAGAGAGACCGGATTCATCTCCGGTGAGACCGCCGGCGTACTAAACTCCGATCCGTCACGCAGTTTCAATGTGGCATAAACCGAAAGGTTTGGCGCGAACACTTCAGAGGCCGGTATCGTGAATTTTGTTATCCGTTCGGTGAATGTGGATTTCAGCATCTTGAACGGCTGATCTGCTTTCGAACGGTAGAACAATGTCATATCAACGGTGGAATTTTTCAACGAGTCAAGCGTAATGGATGTCTGGGTCAACTCAACAGAAACGATCAGATCTTGGTTCTCTTTGCCAACGGGTGCATTAATCGTTAAACCAATCGTGATCCCTGTTGTTGAAGTGGATGAGTCAGGTTTTGATCCGCCCTGGTTGCTTCCTTCCGATTTTGAAGTGTCAGCAGTGCTTTGGTTAAGCAATCTCTGGTCTTCCTGTGACGATTCTTCGACTTTGATCGTTCCGTCAGCCATTGAATATCCCGTTTGTCCCGCTTTAATATTCTGAATAATGTTCGAAATAAGATTCTTAAAATCGACACTTCCGCTCCCAAGGATCAAAACGTCGGTGCTGTCCTGCCCGGCAATCAACAATCCACTTGTTCCGCGGATCGAAGCGACGGATGTTGGGGTGGAAAATTCGAATTTTTCATTCGGACGTTTCTTTACTTGAAAACCGACTTCGCCGCGCTGAAGATAAACATTTTTTGAAAATTCTCCCTTGGCAATTTCTCCGCTCACGGTGACCTCCGATTTTTCCTGGACACGGATCATGGAATTCTCCAGGAATTTAATGATCGCAAAGGAATTCTCCTGTGTCCGGATAATGTCTCCGGCGATCATCGGCGTGGCTGATTTTGCCTTTACCCAATCCTTGTTCTCCGTCTTGTAATCAACAATGCCGACGGGTTTGAAGATCGTTGCCACTGTTTTTTTCTTTTGCGCCGTCGTCATGGAAACGATCGTGCACGAAAGGAGGAGGATGCTGAATAATGTAATCGAATATTTCATAATTGTTCCTTTCGGCCTCTTAGTCTTCAAAACGGACAGAGGTGATTCTGTTTTTATTCTCGTTCAAAAGTTTTTGCAGGTCCTGCGGACTCAACGCTACACCGTTGAGCGTAATTCCGTTTGCATTCACCTGCAGGTTTTGATCTTGAATGGTGTTGAACACATATTGGAAATCGCTTCCTCCGAATATTGTCTGCAAAATATTGATCACCACCTGTCCCTGAGGATCGGCAATGGCAAAGGAACGGATCGTGCGGAGCGGCTCAACTTCAAAACCGAATGCGGTGGTGATCCCGTCCAGCACGACAACGTACATCTTGCCCCGTTCAAGTTGACGGGGTCCGCGCAGATATTCAACGCCCGGTCTGCTGGAGGCATTTTGAGGATAGGTGAACGAACTTAGATTTCCGGAAAGCCGCCGGTCAATTTTTACCTGCAGATACGGATCGGATGCTCCGATCGCATCCTGCAGCGATTGATGTTCCGCCCGGAGTTCATAGATGGTCAGCATCACTGAACGCGTATCATACGTCCATTGAAATTGCGGGAATGGTGTCGGATAGATATATCCGTTCGTGAATGGAACATCCAGCACGGCAGTCGTCGGATTCGTTACGTTCACGGAACGATTGATCTCTATCGGTGCTTCGTGTACGGCAATTCCATTCACCGAATCGACGGTGAAAACGATGCGGATTTCATAAAGTCCCGATGGCACGCGGCCTCCGCTTTCGGGTTCCAGAATTTTATCCTTTAATTTCTTCTTCAATGTTTCGTTGACGGTAAAATCAAGATCGATATCCGACGATGGATTGTCTGCATCTTTGCTTGTAAAGATGCGTCCTGCGGGGGGAACTAAAAAAGGATTTTTCGTTACAGCGGCGTTATTTCCCTCGAACATCGATGTACGCTGACGATCTTCTTCAAGCGTAACATGTGCTTCAATGAGCATGCTTGTCTTAACCGCGACCTTTGGATTCGTGTTGTTGAAGATATTAAGCGAGAATGTTGTCGGGGCGATGTCCTTCACTTTCTCAGCCATCGGATCGACCAACACCGAAGCGTTGATGATATCGGCCTCGGTGATCGTTGGAACAACGGTGATCGACTGTCCGTAACCGATCGACAAAAGAAGAATGGTGAATAGGAATGATAACAGTATTTTTTTCATAGTTGTTCTCCTGCATTGCCGCAATAAAATAGACAATTTTGATAATTTCACTGTGTTAATCATCACCAGCGTGGATCATGGTGCTGTCAA
>CAJBTU010000243.1 GCA_903958625.1 uncultured Ignavibacteriota bacterium
CGGATGAGCAACTTTACGTTCGATTGCAACAACGATGCTCTTTGCCATTTTGTTGCTAATGACTTTTCCGGTTCTGGTCTTCCGATTGTTTCTTGTTTCCATTGAGTTTTCTCTTCTCTTACTTTGCTGCTACGTTTGATGTGCCAAGTTCACGTTCACGAATGATCGTTTTCATCCTCGCAATATCCCTGCGAAGCGACATAAACTTTGATGAGTTTTCAACCTGACTGGTTGCTTTTTGGAACTTCATTGTTGCAAGCGCGTCAAGATTTTCATCGATACGCTTACCGAGTTCCTCATTTGTCATTAGTCGTAATTCTTGTGATTTCATATTCAATATATCCTTACTCTACCAGGTCGATACGTGATACAAACTTTGTTTTGATCGGAAGTTTGTGTGTTGCAAGTTTCAATGCTTCCTGAGCTGTTGCTTTGTTGATACCGCCAACTTCGAACATGATGCGTCCCGGTTTTACAACGGCAACCCAGAATTCCGGAGCTCCCTTACCGCTACCCATACGTGTTTCAGCAGGCTTCTTTGTGACCGGTTTATCCGGAAAAATTCGGATCCAAACTTTACCTTCGCGCTTCATGAGTCGCGTCAACGCTACGCGTGCCGCTTCGATCTGTCGCGCTGAAATCCAGCCTGGTTCCATAGCTTTCAGACCATAATCACCGAACGCTACAGTTGCGCCGCGTGTTGCGACACCGCTCATGCGGCCGCGTTGCGCTTTTCTAAACTTTACTCTTTTGGGCATTAACATAGTTCAAAACTCCAGATGCATTTCAATATTATTTACCTGAACGGTCCAGTACTTCACCTTTGCAGATCCAGACTTTAACACCGATCTTCCCGTAGATGGTTGCAGCCTCAGCGTGCGCATAATCGATATCAGCGCGAAGCGTGTGAAGCGGAATACGGCCTTCTTTATACTGTTCCGTGCGCGCAATTTCTGCTCCGCCCAAACGGCCCCCACATTTTACACGAATTCCTTCAGCACCCATTCTCATCGCCGCGGTTATGGCTTGTTTCATGGCACGGCGGAATGCGATACGACCTTCAAGCTGCGCGGCAATATTTTCTGCGACCAACTGCGCATCCAGTTCCGGACGCTTTACTTCGCTGATGAGAATTTTTACTTCTTTGTTCGTTACTTTTTTCAGTTCTTCTTCGAGCTGTCCAATTTCTTTTCCGCTCTTGCCGATAACAACACCGGGACGCGATGTGTTGATCGTGATGCGGGCATTCTTAGGCGTGCGATCGATTAAAATTTTTGAAACACCTGCTTTTTTCAGACGGTTTCGGAGGTAATTCCGAACCATCATATCTTCCTGAAGTTTCCCGGCGAAATTTTTTTCGTCATACCAGTTTGAATCCCAACCCTTGATGATACCTAAACGAAAACCGACCGGATTAATTTTTTGTCCCAAAGTAACTCCTCAGCTGAAAATTATTTTTTTTTGGATGTCCGTTTATCGACGATAATTGTTAAGTGATGCGAACGTTTTAATATCTTATAAGCCCGGCCCATCGGCGCAGGAAGAATACGTTTCATAGATGCGCCGCCGTTCACAAATACTTCCCTCACTATCAGTTCATCCGTGCTCACTCCGGTATTCGCATCCTTGTTCTGGAAATTCGATACCGCTGACCGAAGAACCTTTTCTGCAGATTTTGCGGCATGCTTCGGTTGAAAATGAAGTATGTTCATCGCTTCACCAACCGATTTACCGCGGATCAAATCGATAACGATACGCATCTTGCGCGGTGACGTTCCTACAAATCGTTGTAATGCTCTTGCTTCCATTATACTAGACTCCAATTAGAATGATTACGCCGCTGCTTCGGTCTTCAAACCGGGATGCCCGCGGAAAATACGTGTCGGCGCAAACTCACCGAGCTTATGACCTACCATTGCTTCCTGAACATAGACAGGGATGAACTTGTTGCCGTTATGCACAGCAAATGTATGCCCTACAAATTCCGGAGAGATGGTGCAGGCGCGTGCCCACGTTTTAATCACTTGCTTTTTGTTTGACTTATTGAGCGCTTCTACTTTTTTAAGAAGACGCAAATCAATGTATGGACCTTTTTTGAGTGAACGACTCATAATACTCTCTTAATTACTTACGACGCTTAACGATATATTGACTTGATTGTTTTTTGCGCTTGCGGGTCTTCAATCCTTTTGCTTTTTGGCCCCACGGACTTACTGGATGTCCGCCGCCAGATGTTTTGCCTTCGCCGCCGCCCATCGGATGGTCGACCGGATTCATCGCGACACCGCGAACATATGGCCGGATACCAAACCAGCGTGAACGACCAGCTTTACCAAAACTTATATTTTCGTGATCCAAATTTCCAATTTGACCGATTGTTGCATAACATTCAGCAAGAACGTTACGAGCTTCACCGGAAGGGAATTTCAACAGAACAAATCGTCCTTCTTTTGCTTGAACTGTGGCAAAATTACCTGCCCCACGCGCTACTTGTCCCCCTTTACCAGGTTTCAGTTCAATGTTATGAACTTGAGTATTCACAGGAATCGCTTTCAACGGCAGTGCATTCCCAACTACTATTTCCGCGGTTTCGCTAGCGATAATTTTTGTTCCAACCTTTAATCCTTGCGGAGCAATAATATACCGTTTATCTCCATTGATATAATGAATCAATGCAATATATGCTGAACGGTTTGGATCATATTCGATTGAGAATACAGTTCCTTCGATATTACGATTATCACGTTTGAAATCGATAACGCGATAGCGACGTTTATGTCCGCCGCCACGATGACGCGACGTCACTCGTCCGAGACTGTTTCGTCCGCCCGATTTGGTTATCTTTTCAAGAAGTGATTTCTCAGGTGTCGACCTGGTGATCTCTTCAAACGTAGCAATCGAATAATATCTCGTTGCTGCAGTTGTCGGTTTTAATTTGCGTAATGCCATAACTTCTTCTCTTTAAACGTTAGCCAGAAAATCAATTGTTTGTCCATCTTTCAACGTAACGATCGCCTTCTTCCAGTCGCTTCGCTTTCCGGCAATGCGTCCTCGTTTCGTCATTTGCGATTTCATCTTACCCTTCACGTTCGCCGTACGCACGCTTGTTACATTGACGTTGAATTTTTTTTCAACGGCTTTAGCGATGGTGATTTTGTTCGCGTTCAAATCGACCTTAAATGCGTATTGGCGTTTTGCCGTCAATCCCGTCATTTTTTCAGTCAACAAAGGTTGTATTAGAATTCCAGTCATAATCGCAGCCGTAACTATTTAGTTTGCAAATGTTTTATTGATGACATCAACGCCGCTTTTTTGTATCACAACAACGCTGTTGTTGAGAATATCATACGTCGATGCTTTTGCCGCCTCAAGCACATTCAGAGTCGGAATGTTGCGGCCCGATTTCAATACTCCCAGATCAGTCTTTGATGTGAGCAATAAGATCTTCTTTCCGCCAATTTGAAGCGACTTTAAGATCGCCGTCATTTCTTTTGTCTTTGGCGTATCGAATGAAAAATCTTCTACGATAACGATTTGTCCGTCTTTTGCTTTATATGACCAAGCAGATTTACGGGCAAGACGCTTCACTTTCGCCGGCAATTTCACTACATAATCATGCGGCTTCGGTCCAAAAATGGATCCGCCGCCAGGCATCAATGGTGATCGGCTTGTCCCCTGACGCGCACGCCCTGTTTTTTTCTGACCGAACGGTTTCTTTCCGCCGCCGCGCACTTCATTGCGCGATTTCACCTTATGCGTACCTTGGCGTTGGTTCGCCCAGTACGAACGGACTGCCTGATAGATCGCATGATCGTTCGGTTCAATTTCAAAAATATCCGCCTTCAACTCTACAGTTTCACCGGACTTTGTACCATCTTTTTTTAGAACGTCAATATTCATAGCAGATGCTTCCTGCAATCAAATTACTTTGTAATTGTTACGTAAGTATTTTTAGCTCCCGGGATCGAACCTTTAACAAGAATCAGATTTGATTCGGGAATTACTTTAATAACTTTAAGATTTCTCACGGTTACGTTATCGAAGCCCATCCGGCCAGCCATACGCATACCTTTGAATACGCGTGAAGGATAGGATGATCCGCCGATAGATCCTGGGGCACGTTGACGATCTGATTGTCCGTGTGTTTGACTTCCAACACCGCCGAAATGATGCCGCCGAACAACACCCTGGAATCCCTTACCTTTGGAACGGGCCGATACGTCTACTGTGTCGCCTTGGGTGAACATCGCGTCAACGCGAACTTCCTGACCGAGCGCCAGGGTTAGGCCACTGAAATTCCGGAATTCGCGAAGCAGGCGCATTGCCTTCGATCCTGCCTTCGCAAAATGTCCTTTCAATGGTTCGTTGACAAGACGTTCTGCTTTTTGATCGAAACCCAACTGGATTGAATCGTAACCGTCTTTATCTTTTGTTTTAATCTGAGTGACAAAGCATGGACCTGCTTCGATGACTGTGCACGGAACCGAAACTCCGTTGTCATCATACACGCTTGTCATGCCTATCTTTTTTCCTAAAATTCCACTCACAGGTATATTCTCCTTGAGAACTTTCTAAACTTATTGGTTGAACAAAAATTTTACCGCTGCAACACCGTTCGTTCAACCTGTTACACTTTGATTTCGACGTCGACGCCGGCCGGAAGATCAAGTTTCATCAATGCATCCACGGTCTTTGATCCGGACGACAGTATGTCGATCAAACGTTTATGTTTTTTAATTTGGAACTGCTCACGTGATTTTTTGTCAACGTGCGGAGATCGGTTTACCGTATATACCGAACGCCGTGTCGGAAGCGGAATCGGTCCAGAAACGACAGCCCCGGTTGATTTAACGGTTTTGATTATTTTTTCTGCCGACTTGTCGATCAAGTTATGATCGTAAGAGCGCAATTTGATTCGAATTTTTTGACCAGCCAATGTTTCTCTTCTCCTTGTTCAATTTCCCGATGCGCAACAAAGCGCACCGGGATCTTGACAGAATTATTTTTTTTTACTCAACGATCTTGGTTACAACGCCAGCACCTACTGTACGTCCGCCTTCGCGGATAGCGAAACGAAGACCTTCGTCCATAGCAATGGTTGAGATCAATTCGATTTGCATGTTATCCACGTTATCGCCAGGCATAACCATTTCAACGCCAGTCGGCATCGTAACAACACCGGTAACGTCGGTAGTGCGGAAGTAGAACTGAGGACGGTATCCGTTCACGAACGGTGTATGACGTCCACCTTCTTCTTTTTTCAACACGTACACCTGAGCCAAGAATTTTTTATGCGGTGTGATGGAACCCGGTTTCGCTACAACCATACCGCGTTCAAGATCATTTTTTTCAACACCACGCAAAAGTATACCAGCATTGTCGCCAGCACGTACTTCATCAAGTTCTTTGCGAAACATTTCGGCACCTGTAATAACGGTCTTTTTATGTGCTCCCAAACCGATCACTTCAACTTCATCTCCAACTTTTGCATGACCGCGTTCAACACGACCTGTACCAACAGTTCCACGGCCGGTAATCGAGAATACGTCTTCAATCGGCATCAAGAAAGGTTTTTCAACATCGCGTTTTGGTTCCGGAATGTATGTATCGACCGCTGCCATTAATTCGAGGATCGGTTTGTATGCCGGATCATCAATCGGTTTATTTGCAGCAAATGCTTCAAGAGCTTTTGTGGCAGAACCACGGATGATCGGAATTTCGTCACCGGGGAAATTATACGATGTCAGTAGTTCGCGCAATTCCATTTCAACAAGATCTAAAAGTTCAGGATCTGCGATATCAACTTTATTCAGAAATACAACCATCTTCGGCACACCAACTTGACGAGCAAGCAAGATATGTTCTTTTGTCTGCGGCATCGGTCCATCAGTACCGGCAACAACTAGGATAGCACCGTCCATTTGTGCAGCGCCGGTGATCATGTTTTTCACATAGTCAGCGTGACCCGGGCAGTCAACGTGTGCGTAGTGCCGATTTTCGGTGGAATATTCCACGTGAGCAGTTGCAATAGTAATACCACGTTCGCGTTCTTCAGGAGCATTGTCAATTGAATCAAATGTTCTCACTGTTGATAATCCGCCGCCTTTGAGAGAGAGCGTCATTGTGATTGCTGCAGTCAACGATGTCTTGCCGTGATCAACGTGTCCAATCGTTCCGATATTAACGTGCGGCTTACTGCGGTCAAATTTTTCTTTTGCCATGAGGATTTCTCCTTAGTTTATTGTGTGAATGATGGAGTCTAATATTCTAATTCTTAAGCGTTCTTGCCTTTTACTTTTTCTATGATTTGCTCAGAAACAGATCTCGGCGTTTCATCATAGTGGTCAAACTGCATCGTATAAAGCGCCCGGCCCTGCGTCATCGACCGAAGCTGCGTTGCATAACCAAACATTTCAGAGAGCGGAACCATCGCTTTGATAACTTGAGCATCTTTACGGGGAGTGATACCTTCAATTTTTCCACGACGCGAATTCAGGTCACCCATAACATCTCCGAGATAATCTTCCGGAGAGACAACTTCAACGCCCATGATCGGTTCCAAAATAACGGGGCTTGCTTTTTTCGCACCCTCTTGGAACGCCATAGACCCGGCGATCTTAAATGCCATTTCAGACGAGTCAACATCATGATACGACCCGTCGATCAGTTTCACTTTAATATCTTCAACCGGATACCCTGCGAGAATACCATTTTTCAATGCTTCCTGAATACCAGCAGAAACCGGCTTGATGAATTCCCGAGGAATAACACCACCGACGATCGCATCTTCAAATTCGTAACCCTTCCCTTTTTCATTGGGCTCCAGTTCGATCCATACGTGACCGAATTGACCTTTGCCGCCGGATTGACGGATGAATTTGCCTTCTGCTGTAACTTTTTTACGAATTGTTTCTTTATAGGCTACCTGCGGCTTACCGACATTCGCCTCAACTTTAAATTCACGCTTCATCCGGTCAACAAGTATCTCCAAATGCAATTCACCCATACCGCCGATAATCGTTTGTCCGGTTTCCTGATTCGTTGACACTCTGAATGTTGGATCTTCTTCGGCAAGTTTCGACAGCGCTTCGCCCATCTTTTCCTGATCGGCCTTTGTCTTTGGTTCAATGGCCTGGTGGATAACAGGTTCGGGGAAAATCATTTTTTCAAGAATGATCGCTTCATCTTCACCGCACAATGTGTCGCCGGTACGCGTGTTTTTAAAACCAATAGCCGCAAGAATATCGCCGGCATAGCCTTCGTCAACATCTTCGCGATGGTTTGCGTGCATACGCAATACGCGGCCAATGCGTTCTTTTTTATCGCTCACGGAATTATACAGGTAAGAACCTGCTTTAACCGTACCGCTGTAGATGCGGAAAAACGTTAAACGTCCAACATAAGGATCAGTCATGATCTTGAATGCAAGCGCCGTAAATTTTTCTTTGTCAGCAATGTTTCGGCTGACCATATCTTTCATGTTGGGATGGTGTCCGGTGATCATTCCGCCCTGGATATCAAGAGGCGAAGGCAGGAAGTTCACGATTGAATCGAGAAGCATCTGCACACCTTTGTTCTTGAATGATGAACCACACAGAACAGGAACAATCGTCACTTTCAAACAAGCACGACGCAACACATCAAGAAGTTCTTTCTCGGAAATCTCTTTCCCCTCGAGATATTTTTCCAACAAACTATCATCCTCGTCAGAGACTGCTTCCAGCATCTTTGTGCGGTATTCCGCCGCTTGTGCCTGAAGATCATGAGGAATATCAATTTCATCCCACGTCATTCCGTTCGAATTATCGTGAAAAACATGGGCTTTCATACTAACAAGATCAATGATACCTTTGAACATATCTCCCTGACCAACAGGAAGCTGAATCGGAACCGCATTGGCACCAAGACGTTCTTTCATCATTTGCACAGCACTTAAAAAATCAGCGCCAGTACGATCCATTTTATTGACGAATGCAATGCGCGGCACACCGTACTTATCGGCTTGGCGCCAAACTGTTTCAGACTGTGGCTCTACTCCACCCACTGAACAAAACAATGCAACAGCGCCATCCAAAACGCGGAGCGAACGCTCAACTTCAATCGTAAAATCAACGTGGCCAGGAGTGTCTATGATATTGACGCGGTGCTCTCTCCAAAAACACGTTGTCGCCGCTGATGTAATCGTAATACCGCGTTCCTTTTCCTGCTCCATCCAATCCATTGTTGCAGCACCATCATGCACTTCACCGACACGATGCAGCACACCGGTATAGAACAGAATACGCTCAGTCGTCGTGGTTTTACCAGCGTCGATATGAGCCATAATTCCAATATTACGAGTACGTTCCAGTGAATATTTACGAGGCATACTTTTCCTAAACTCTACGGCAGAATAAAGCACTGCAATCGAGTGAAATTTCTAATAAGATTAAAATGTCTTTTGTATTACAAATTACCACTTAAAGTGAGCAAACGCTTTATTTGCTTCGGCCATGCGGTGTGTATCTTCTTTTTTCTTTACCGCATTGCCCTCGCCGTTAGCAGCCGCAATGAATTCTGCAGCCAATTTTAACGACATAGACTTATCCGAACGTTCTTGCGAATAGTTTAATAACCAACGAATTGCGAGAGCGGTTCGCCGTTCGGGACGAACTTCTGTAGGAACCTGATAGGTTGCTCCGCCGACTCTCCGCGCACGAATTTCAATCACTGGAGAGACGTTATGAACTGCTTTTTTGAAAATTTCTATGGGATTTTGCGATTTTGTGCGTTCGCCGATTATTTCAATTGCATCATACAGGATGGTCTGAGCACGGTGCTTTTTACCGTCCTTCATAATGTTATTGATAAAGCGATTAACGAGCAAATCCCCGAATTTGGGGTCAGCTGTTGCGATACGTTTCGATGCGTGATTTTTTCTCATTGGTAAAGGTCAAACTATGATTATTTTGGTCGTTTTGCCCCGTATTTTGAACGGGCCTGTTTACGATCTTGAACACCTTGTGTATCGAGCGTCCCACGAATTATATGGTAACGCACTCCGGGCAAATCCTTTACACGTCCGCCGCGGATCATTACAATAGAGTGCTCTTGTAAGTTATGACCTTCACCGGGAATGTAAGCGGTTACTTCGATATGGTTTGTTAAACGCACACGAGCAACTTTACGAAGTGCTGAATTCGGTTTCTTCGGCGTTGTAGTGTACACTCGCGTGCACACGCCGCGCTTTTGCGGATTGCCTTCAAGCGCCGGAGACTTGCTCTTTACAGCCAGATTTTCGCGACCGAGTCGAACTAATTGATTAATCGTAGGCAACTACGTACTCCAAAAATTGTGTTGTTTTAATGTCTTTTTAAGTTTTACAATATAGCGAAAAAATTCTTTTTTGTCAATCATTAGGGGGAGATTATTTTCTTTCCTCCCCCTATTTATTTATGCTGTTACTTTTGACTTTTTTCTCGCTTTTTTCACAAGAACTACTTCTTCCTCTTTCATCTCATCGGTCGGCTCTTCGATCACCGCCGGCTTTTCAATGACCCGTGAAGGTGTTTTCGAGGTAACAAGCACTTCCCGGAATTTTTTCAGTCCTGTGCCGGCCGGAATAAGATGCCCCATAATGACATTCTCTTTTAATCCGAGCAGGTGATCGATCTTTCCTTCTATGGCTGCATCGGTGAGAACCTTTGTTGTTTCCTGGAATGATGCTGCCGAGATATAAAAGTTGTACTGAATGGAATAAGATTTCATTGGTTTATCACTAGGTTTCCGGTACATCTCTGCATCAAATTCGATGCACACATTTTGGGGTTTGCTTTTGCCGATAGCACCTGTATAGTCCAGATATTTTTGCACACAAGCAGGCAAATGAGCGGTTTCCTCTTTGCTAAGTAAAGTTTCAGCCTTCAGAGGCTGTGTCGCGAATTCTTCTGATTTTTTTGTTAGAAACACCTTTTTTGAAGAACTGCAAGCTGTTAGTATTGTCATGGCTAGGATTAAAATTAA
>CAJBTU010000244.1 GCA_903958625.1 uncultured Ignavibacteriota bacterium
ATTCGCTTACGAGGTCAAACAGATCTCCAAGGAACAACTTTTATCACTTCTTCACCACAGTGAAGTTGCCGTAGAGGAGCACTAACGTAATGGTTTCGAAAAAAACAGACGTGTTGGGTAAGAAAAAACCGGCACCGCACGCCAATGGTCTCATGAAAAAAGCAAATGCACGTATCGGTGAATTGAATACGGAACGGTTATTGTTTGCCTACCGTACAATGGTTCTTGCCCGCACTATCGATGAGAAGGAAATGAACTTGCTGAAGCAGGGGAAGATTCTTTTTCACATCAGCGGACCGGGACACGAGGCTGCTCAGATTGCTATTGCCATGGCAATGAAATCAGGATACGATTGGGCGTATCCGTACTACCGGGATCTTGCCTTTTCACTGGCGCTCGGTTCGACGGCAAAAGACATTTTATGTGAAAACATGCACCGGATAGAAGGTCCTTCTTCGCATGGACGGCAAATGCCTTCGCACTATGGTGATAAACGATACCGCATTGTCGGGCAATCGTCTCCTACGGGAACACAATATCTCCAGGCAGTCGGGACTGCGATGGGATCCCGGAAAGAAGGAAAGGATGAAGTTACGTATGTTTCATCCGGTGAAGGGGCAACCAGCGAAGGAGAATTTGCCGAAGCAGTTTCCTGGGCCAGCCGCGAGAAATTTCCTGTAATTTTTTGTGTGCAGAATAATAAGTTTGCGATCTCTGTTCCTGTGAAGGACCAGATCGTTGGCGGTTCCGTTGCGCGTCTGTATAGTGCCTATCCGAATTTGAAGACATACGACATTGATGGAACAGATTTCATTGAATCGTATCGCGCGGCTGTCGATGCGGTGGAGTATTGCCGCAGCGGTAAAGGTCCGGCGATGATCGAAGCGCACTGCGTGCGTCTGTTTCCGCACTCATCCTCCGATGACCCGAAAAAATATATGACGGCAAAGGAGATCGAAGATGATAAGGCAAAAGACCCGATCCCGAAATTCGAAAAGTATCTGGTGAACAACGGTTATGTTACATTAAAAGAACTGGAAGCTATCCGTGCAGATGTGAAGAAGGAAGTCGAGGATGCATCTGATTATGCAGAAGCAGCGTTAAGTCCAACCGCCGACAGTGCTGAACGGAATGTATTCTCTCCGAATATTTTTATTCCAAAAGAAAATTTTGTTGAACCGGAACATACCGGAAAAAATATTGTGATGGTCGATGCTATCAACCATGCCTTGCACGAAGAGATGAAACGCAATCCGAAAATGGTTGTGTACGGTGAAGATGTTGCGGATGGCAAAGGGGGAGTATTCACAGCGACAAAAAATTTAACGAACAAGTTCGGCAGCGACCGGTGTTTCAATTCTCCGCTGGCAGAGGCAAGCATTATGGGAACAGCCATTGGTCTTGCTGTTCGCGGTTTCAAACCGGTGGTGGAAATACAGTTTGGCGATTATATCTGGCCTGCTTTCATGCAGATCAAAGATGAACTGGTTCACATGCGGTACCGAACCGATGGTGACTGGAGTTGTCCTGTAGTGATTCGTGTTGCTTCGGGCGGATACATCCGCGGCGGATTGTATCACAGCCAAAGCATCGAAGGGATATTTACGCACGTTCCCGGATTATGGGTTGCCATGCCGTCGAACGCTGCCGATGCAAAAGGATTGTTGAAAACTGCGATTCGTGAAGATAATCCCGTTCTGTTTTGCGAGCACAAAGGTCTATACCGGCAGCAATTTGCCGCAACGAATGAACCGGATGAAAATTATTGTCTGCCATTCGGTCTTGCGAAAGTGAAACGCGAAGGGAATGACATTACAGTTGTTACCTGGGGATTCATGGTCCAGCGTTCCATCGAGGCAGCGCGAAAGATGGAAGAAAAAGGGGTCAGTGTTGAGGTGATCGATCTGCGTACACTGATACCGTGGGATAAAGAAACGGTTTTTAATTCTATACGCAAGACGGGGAAAGTTCTTATTGTTCACGAAGATACCAGAACCGGCGGATATGGTGCTGAGATTGGAATGCAGATCGCCGAAGAGTATTTCGAAAATCTGGATGCACCTCTTGCCCGCGTGGCAGCACTCGACGCGCCGATCCCGTTTGCACCGGCGCTTGAAAATGCGGTGCTTCCGCAGGAACATCATATAACAAGTGCATTGGAAAAATTAGCGGCATATTAACTGTTTATTGAAATGACTGGCATAAAAAAGAAAATAATTAAAACTAAAAGTGTTGAACCAAAGAAAAAATCTTTCGAATTGACGAAGGAACAATATCTTCAACTGTATTACTATATGCGGTTGACGCGAGAGTTCGAGGAGTCGATACTAAGGCTCTATCGTCAAGGGAAAATTGTAGGCGGCGCCTATACTGGAAACGGAAATGAAGCGACGGCAGTCGGCAGTGCGTTTGCACTGGAGAAACAGGACTACTTGTTCCCGATGCATCGCGACATGGGAGCGCATTTAGTGAAAGGGCAAACGCTGCGGCATCTGATGCTGCAGCATTTGGCACGGGGTAATTCATTATCGAAAGGAAGGGATGGCACCGGTCATTACGCTGATCCTGCGCTGAGAATTTACGGCAACATCAGTCATCTTGGTGCAATGATTCCGATGGCAGCCGGTGTTGCACTGGCAAGCAAGTTGCGGAAAGAGAGATCGGTTGCACTGACATATATCGGCGACGGCGGAAGCAATGTCGGCGACGTACACGAGTCACTTGCCATGGCATCGGTGATGAAGCTGCCGTTGATCCTCATTATCGAGAACAATCAATTTGCCTATTCCACGCCAGTCTCGAAACAAAAGGCGATGGAAAAATATTCCGACCGTGCTCTGGGTTATGGAATTCCAGGATACACGATCGACGGAACAGATCTTGAACTGGTCTATAGAACATGTAAAGAAGCAGTCGAGCGTGCGAGAGAAGGAGGCGGACCGACATTGATCGAATCTGTTACGATGAGAATGCACGGACATTCTGCCCACGATGGTGCGGAATATGTTCCCAAAACATTACTGGCGGAATGGAAGAAAAAGGATCCCGTGCAGCGGATAGAAAAATTGCTACTTGATAGAAAGATCCTCACACCAAAGATCATGGAAGAGTTTGAAAGAAAAGTTATCGCAGAACTTGACGATGCAACTCAATTCGCGATCGATTCGCCTTATCCTCCGGCAGAAGAAGCAGCGATCGGCGTGTACGCTGATTAACAGTTCATTATTAAATTATCTAAACCGGCAAACAACTTGGCAATCATAACATATATCGAAGCAATTTCAAAGGGACTCTGGGAGGAAATGGAACGAGATTCATCCGTTTTCCTTCTTGGAGAAGATATCGGACCGTTCGGTGGAGCGTTCAAAGCAACCAAAGGTTTCCTGCAGCATTTCGGCGAAGACCGCGTGGTAGATACCGTGCTTGCTGAAACGGCCATCCTTGGTGCGGCAACAGGCGCGGCCGTTGTCGGCATGCGTCCGGTTGCGGAGATACAGTTTGCGGATTTTGTTACGACCGGTTTCAGTCAGTTAGTGAACAACAGTGCTTCGGTTCATTATCGTTGGCACATTCCGTGTCCTATGGTTGTTCGGTTACCGAGCGGAGCAGGAATTCACGGCGGACCATTCCATTCTCGAAATCCTGAAGCATGGTTCTTTCATCAGCCCGGTTTCAAGATCGTTGCACCTTCGACCCCTTACGATGCAAAAGGTCTAATCAAAGCGGCTGTGCGGGATAATAATCCGGTATTGTATCTTGAGCATAAACGTCTCTATCGTCACATCAAAGGGGAAGTTCCGGATACGGATTACATTGTAGAGATAGGGAAAGGGGATGTGAAGCGTACGGGGAACGATATTTCTGTTATTACCTACGGTTCAATGGTCCATATGGCGTTGGAAGCGGCGGAAGTTCTGCAGAATGAGAATGGCGTGAGCGTTGAAGTTATCGATCTGCGCAGTTTGATGCCGCTTGATAGTGAGTTGATATTCTCTTCCGTCCGAAAGACGGGGAAAGTTTTAATAGCACACGAAGATAATATTACCGGCGGTATTGGTGGAGAGATAGCAGCGATGATCTCGGATACCTGCTTCCAATTTCTTGATGCACCCATCAAACGTATTGGTGCGATCGATACACCGACGCCGTACAGTCCGACACTGGAAGAATATTTTCTGCCGAATACAAAAAAAGTTGTTGCCGCTTTACAAGAGTTGGCAGCATATTAAAATATTTTATAATCATTTAATAAAAATATGGCTTTCATTGACGTAATCATGCCTCAAATGGGCGAAAGCATTGCCGAAGGAACGATCTCCAAATGGCATAAAAAAGTTGGCGATAAAATTGCCAAGGATGAAACGCTTCTTGAGATCAGCACAGACAAAGTCGATTCCGAAATCCCTGCTCCTGTAGCTGGAATTGTGGCTGAACTGTTGTATCAAGAAACAACAACGGTCAATGTCAATACTGTAATAGCCCGCATCAATACTGACACGAATGCTGTCGTGAGTAAATCTCTATCGTCGACTGCTCCGGTTGCAATAAAAACTGAATCTTTTCAGCAAACAAAAGTTGCTGACACAAATGTATCAGGAATAAAAGCACCAGCCGGTGCTTTGGTAGATGTTATCATGCCGCAGATGGGTGAAAGCATAGCAGAAGGAACAATCACTAAGTGGCATAAAAAGATCGGTGATGCAATTGCAAAAGATGAAACAATTGTTGAGATCAGCACGGATAAGGTAGATACTGAAATTCCGGCTCCGGCAGCAGGGATCCTTGCCGAGATTTTATTTCCCGCTCAAACAACCGTAGGTGTTAATACGGTTATTGCGAAAATATCGACGGGAGCCGG
>CAJBTU010000245.1 GCA_903958625.1 uncultured Ignavibacteriota bacterium
GCTGTAATAAAATTCATTGCCACAAAGAACACGAAGGCACAAAATTCATTACTGAGCCTACCGCAAGAATGGTCTTCCCGAAAATACATTGCCACGAAGACACAAAGGCACAAAGAATAATAAATGACGGCCTGCGCAAAACGTCACCCTTCGACGCGTTCCGGCGCAAATAAACGCGCCGTCACTTGCTCAGGGTGATCATATATTTTTTGAGTTTTGAGCGAGGGCTGAAGTCGGAAGTTGCTTTTTGAAAAGAACCTTGTCAAGGTAGATAATTAAATCATCAGAACCTTGACAAGGTTCAGCGTCGATCATTTCATTAAAAGTAATTTCTTTATCTGCGTTTTTCCTGATGAAGATAGTTTCGCGTCCCGACAAAAAACGTCGGGATGCTTTACTCGAATGGTTTCTTAACTTATTTCATTAATAGTAATTTTCGTATCTGCGTTTTTCCATCCGACGAGAGTCTCGCAAAGTAAATTCCGCTTGAGAAGCGTGCACCGTCGAACTGTGCGGTGTATGTTCCCGCTTCTTTGACTTCGTTCACCAGCGTTGCTACTTCCCGGCCGAGTGCATCATAGACTTTTAATGACGTGTAGCCGTTCGCTGAGAGCTGATAGCTGATTGCTGTTGTCGGATTAAACGGATTCGGATAATTCTGTTTCAGGGCGAATTCTTTCGGTGCGGCAGCTGCTGACACTTCAACGGTTTGCGAATACTCGAACTTGCCGTCACGGTCGATCTGCTTTAAGCGGTACAATATTTTGCCGTTCGCTGATTTGTCGGTGAAGGAATATGACTTTGGTGCGTTGGTTGTTCCGTTCCCTTCCACGAAGCCGATCTTGCTCCACATGTTGTCTGATTGCTGAGGGCTGACAGCTGATCGCTGAATTTCAAATCCATAGTTGTTTGTCTCCGTTGCCGTTTTCCAGCTCAGCGTAACACCGTTCTTTTCGGTTGATGCGGTGAAGGATGTTAGTTCTACCGGAAGCGGATCGGAAGCAAATTTATATTCATACGCACCTATATCGATCGTGCCGACCGCGCCGGATGTTTTATTCAGCTTTCTTGCATATCCCGCACCCCGGATATCATAGGATTCGGAATTGTATGCGTTGCTGCCTGCATCTGCGCAGGGCGAGATACCTTTTATGACATAACTACCACCACCGACAAATTGCGGATCGGACGTTATGCAGGTCAACGTTGTCGGCGTGCCTGAAATGTCGCCACTGATATTGGAGTAGCAGCTGTAATTCAGTGTCACCGTGCCGGAATTGATATTCAACTGCTTCCCTCCGTCGGTCGCAGTGTTTCCCCAAAGGATGGAATTGTTGTATGTTATATTATTGTCGCTCCACACCGCACCACCGGTACCGCTGGTTGCGCTGTTCGACGCGATAGTGCAGTTCGTCAAAGTCGTTCCTGTCACATTAAGACTCAATCCGCCTGCATAACTTGCCGCATTTGCTGTGAACAGACAATTGGTGAATGCCGGTACGCACGACAAATCCGCGCGAACGGCACCGCCTGAAAAAGCTCCGGTGTTCGATGTAAACGTCGTGTTCTTGATCACCGGTGTTCCATTCTTCATATACCAACCCGCACCGCCTGAACCGCTGTTAGCCGAGTTGTTTGAAAAGGTACAGTAGTCCACCGTAAAATTGCTCGGATTGCTGTACATCGCACCGCCGCCGTCCACTTCGAAGGTGCCACCGGCAGTTACTTTATTATAAGAAAATGTACAATTTGTGATCGTTCCCGTATAGCCGTTTAAAAAGTATATGCCACCGCCATTAGTGACTGCCATGTTATTGGTGAATTTGCAATTGTTGATGGCAAAGCTGAAGGAACCGGAATTAAACATCCCGCCGCCGGCATATTCGTTATATGATTCATTCGCAACTCCGCCTTTAACAGTGAATCCGTCAAGCACCGCAGAACTTGTCAGCGTCATTGTAGGATGGTAAAACACATGGTAGCAGTTATCCGTGATGTTTCCCCAGGGGTTCGTTGAATAGTTGTCATTTCCGCTCAGGTCGCCACTGAGGATCGTCTCATTCGAACCGGACCTCTGATTCGTTGCGGTTTCTGTTCCGACAAATCCTCCATAGATTTTTACACCGTTAATCATGCGGAAGTGGTAAAATCTTGCTCCACCGCCAACACCATAATCATACGACGGTTTATACGTTCCCGCAGCAACCCAGATTTCGTATCCGGACGTTGCAGCATTTAATGCGGACTGCAGGGACGTATAGGCATTTGTCCAGCTGCTTCCGTTATTTGAACCCGACGCATTCGCTTTAACGTAAATTATTGACGCAGCATCGGTTGCATACTTAAATTCATACGCGCCCATATCGATCGTGCCGACGGTTCCGCTGCTCTTGTTGAGCTTTCTCGAATAACCCAAGCCGCGGATATCGTACGATTCCGAATTGTATGCATCGCTGCCTGCATCTGCGCAGGGCGAAAAACTTTTAATAACATAACTGCCGCTGCCGACAAATTGCGGATTAGTGGTAATGCAGTTCGATGCGGTCGCTCCGCCGCCCATGCCTCCTGCTGAATAACATGTGTAATTCAGATTCAGTGTCGATCCATTCTCGACCTCGGGTGAATTCGTAGCGGTATTTCCCCAAAGGATCGAATTGTTGATCGTTGTTGCAGCACCGACATACAATGCTCCGCCGGTAAATGCGGTGTTGCCGCTGAATGTGCAGTTGGTGAATGTTCCACCCGCATTAAGACCGATAGCGCCGGCATAATCGTTCGACGTATTATCTGCAAAAAGACAATTGGTAAGATTCAACGCAGTTGCAGAACCGTCGACATAGATGGCTCCGCCGGAGAAGCCACAGTAATTGTTCGTTACTTTGCTATTCTTGATTGTCAGCGTTCCAGCAGTAAAATTCACCGCACCGCCATTGTCATTGGCGCCGCCGCCGTTTGCGCGGCCCGCAGTTATTGTCACTCCGTCCAGCGTTGCATTAACGCTGGATGAAGTCGCAACGTGATACACATTATCAGTTGTAACATCGGCCGTTCCGATATCGCCGCTGAGAATCGTTGCGTTCGATGCGATATTCCTTTCCGAAATATTCGATTCCGTGCCGGCAAATCCGCCGTAGATTGTTATCCCGTTGGGAAGGCTGAATGTGGACGAA
>CAJBTU010000246.1 GCA_903958625.1 uncultured Ignavibacteriota bacterium
AAATTCGTCTGTGCATTCAAAAACTTGAAGTTCTTTGTGAAGAAATATTTTACGATATTACCGAGTGGAAAAAAACACAACAATAGGAGACCGTGAATACGATGAAAACATTATTGATCGTTGATGATGAACCTGCCATACGATTGCTGCTGAAACAGTTCTTTATGAAAAAATACGACGTTGTTCTGCTGGACGGCGGAAAACAAGCGATAGATTGGCTGGAATCCAATACGGCCATTCCGGCGATCATTCTCGACCTGAACATGCCGGAGATCGGCGGTCTTGAGGTGATCAAGAAGGTGCGCGCATCGTCGCATCATCACAAAGCGCCTCTTATTGTCCTGTCATCAAAAGAAAGCAGTACGGACAGGATCGCGTGCCTGAGAGCAGGCGCCGATGATTATGTTGTGAAACCATTCAATCCGGAAGAGCTCGATGCCCGCATCGATGCAATCCTGCGAAGAATTTAAAGGAGCAAGCTGTGATCCGTTGCGCCATTGTTGATGACGAAGAAATGTCCCGAAAAAATATTGAGCAGCTTGTAAAAAGGGTGAACGACCTGAAACTGGTCGTTGTGTGCAAAGATGCCGTTGAAGCTTCCAATGTACTGCGCAAAGAGAATGTCGATCTTGTCTTCCTCGATGTTGAGATGCCGGAAATGACCGGTATTGAGCTGATAAAATCGCTGACCCATAAACCCGAGATCGTTCTTGTTACGTCGAAAGAGAATTATGCCGTAGAAGCATTCGAATACGACGTGGCGGACTATATCGTGAAGCCGGCAACATACGAACGGTTTCTGAAGGCGTATGACCGCGTGAAGGCGCGACTGACAACGGATAATGAAAATCCGGTGAATGACGATGCCGTGTTTGTGAAAGTAGATTCACAACTGGTTAAAGTGAATACCCGCGATATCCTGTGGGTGGAAGCGTTCGGCGATTACGTGAATGTCTTTACCGAGACAAATAAATATATTGTTCATTCTACCATGAAAGGAATGGAGAATAAACTTCCGTCGGACAGTTTTCTTCGCGTTCACCGGTCGTACATTGTCCGCGTGGAGAAGATCAAAGCGATCGAGGAGACCATCATCATCATCGGAAAGAAACTTATTCCCATCGGCGATTCCTACCGCAGCACGCTGATGAAACGGTTGAACATGCTGTAAATAAAAAAAACGGTCAGCTTCTGCTGACCGTTTCAGTTTTTACCCCGCCGCTGTTGTTATTTTTTCTTCCATAGTTTCGCTGCATCACGGTATCCGGATTTGGTACTGTACCAATCGGTATACACAGCGCCGCTCATCTTTGCCCATGCATCAAAATTCAAATAGGCGGACTGGATCGGCGTGCGTTCTATCGGATAAGCATATTCTCCCGGAATATTCAATCCCCACGGCTTTCCTTCTCTGGAAAGATAATAGGTATTCTTTGCCGCGGAACTCTTGTCGAACGAAGTACCAAAATATGAAACATCCGCAAGCATCGTTGGGGGCTTGTTGGCAAGGTGGACCTCTTTAGACCTCTTGTTAACGAAGATGAACGGATTGAACGGCGCCGTTCCCAGTGCTGACGGCAGTACCGGATTCTTCAGTTCGATGTTCACATGGATCGTCTCCGGTGTGACAAAGCTTGTTGTTGCATCCGTATTGACAAATTTGCTTCCGGTATGCCGGATGGCGGCATACGCGTCATCAAAAAGTATCACGGTCGCTTTTTGCTGTCCGGCTTCGGTTCCGTTTCCGCTCAGCGGTTGTTTGCTCAGTTCCGGTCTGCTGGTAACAACGGATTGCACCGCAGAAGGATCGATCGGCAATTCAAATCCGAATCCGAGCGCATACGTTGCACCGATCGCACGAACCACATATTTCATCTCCAACGACACGACCTTATTCTGGGCATTGCTGATAGTTCGGGTATTGTATCCGACAACGAGATCATTGTAATCCTCATCGCCGCGTCCGGGCCACAGATCTTCGAAAGCCAGAGTGTTGTATTGATTGAGTGCAGGAGTATAGGAACTGTACGCCTTTAACGGATCGTTCGGAAATTCATCGAACGTGTCGGTCACCCCGTCTCCGTCCTTGTCAATCGGTACATCAATCAGCGCAAGTCCTTCGAGTGCAATTGCTTTTACAGGATTCGACGTTACGCTGAACATACAATCATTGAAGTCCTGATCGCCGCCGGTATCCCGTTTAATATCTTCAATTCCCAAAACGACCCGGTCGAACCCGACATCATTCAGCAAAACGTTGTGCTGCTGCAATGCCGTATTGGTGACACCATTTAACGCCTGGTTTGAAAATAACATCCAGTTTCCCGTGCCGATCTTTCCGCCTGAATAACCATTCGAAAAGATCACCCAGCCGATGGCCGTATTCGGGTTGAATTGCCCGAGATATACTTTGTCGCCCGATTTCAATCCGCCTCCGCTGCCGGAATAGGAAACATTCGGAAAGATGATGGTGATGGAGTCGATGTCTCTTGTTGATGCTGGTGCCTTACCGACAGGATATGTATAGAATCCTAAGACGTTAAGGTATCCGGCTCCTTCATGGATGAATGTTACCCACACATCGGCACGTTCAGTGATGATCGTACTTTTATCCGATGCCGTCAGATATTCGGGGTGAGTTTTTACTACCGAGAGATATTCCGGCAACGATTCGTTCAGCCGTGCAAGCAG
>CAJBTU010000247.1 GCA_903958625.1 uncultured Ignavibacteriota bacterium
AGCCTCAGAAATCCAATCAAATTACTCCCCGAAAGTTATTAATTATTAACGTATAATCTGTTGACTTTGTGGCAAAAAAGTATATATTTGTTAACTCCGCCACAATACATTCTTAGGAAAACTACATTATTTGAGGTTTTCCTAAGGGAATTTGCGTATTGGAAATGTTCTTGCTGGCATAGCTCAGTTGGTAGAGCAGCTGATTTGTAATCAGCAGGTCATCAGTTCAAGTCTGATTGCCAGCTCAAAGATCTGGTATGGGTAGGTAGCGAAGTGGTTAAACGCAACAGACTGTAAATCTGTCGCCCTCGGGCTTCGGAGGTTCGAATCCTTCCCTACCCACATAACGCATAGTCTGCTTGCGTAGCTCAGTTGGTAGAGCACGTCCTTGGTAAGGACGAGGTCACCGGTTCAATCCCGGTCGCAAGCTCAGCCGAAAGTTAATGACGCGGAAGTAACTCAGTTGGTAGAGTCACAGCCTTCCAAGCTGTTGGTCGCGGGTTCGAGTCCCGTCTTCCGCTCAAGGTAAGAAATAAGAAAAATAGAGTAATATCAGTTTTAAGCATAAGGAATGAAGTATGAGAGATATAATTACCCTCGAATGCACCGTTTGCAAGGAGCGTAACTATTCAACCACGAAGAACAAAAAGAAACAGACAAACCGTGTTGAATATAAAAAATACTGCTCCCGCTGCAACAAACACACAATTCACAAAGAAACCAAGTAAATTTCGTACGGGTGTAGCTCAATTGGTAGAGTAGCGGTCTCCAAAACCGTTGGTTGGGGGTTCGAGTCCCTCCACCCGTGCAGAAGTGTCAAGGTTATTATGAAAGAAAAAATCATCAACTTCTTTACTGACGTCTACAAAGAGATGGGTAAAGTAACGTGGCCAACGCAAAAAGAGCTTCAGGAATCAACATTGGTTGTTCTGGGCGTGTGCGGCGTTATCGCAATATTCGTCTACGTTGTGGATACGCTTGTCAGTCAAGCTATCAAGGGAATCTTTTAAGTGGTGGAATCAGCCGTTTTACATAGATGGTATGTCGTTCGCACCTACTCGGGACACGAGAACAAGGTCAAGCTCTCGATGGAGAGCGAAGCGAAAGAGCAAGGTTTATCGGAGAAGATCACCCGTATCCTTATTCCTGCGGAAAAAATATTCGAAGTGAAGGATGGAAAGAAGAAGAGCAAGACGAAAAATTTTTTCCCCGGTTATATCCTGGTCGAAGCGATCCTCGATGAGAAGACTAAACATTTGATCTTGAACACTCCGTCGGTACTCAGTTTTGTCGGGACAAAAGACCGTCCCGTTCCGCTGCAGCCGGATGAAGTGAAGCGTCTCATCGGAAAGATCGAAGAGAAGAAAGAGGACGGAACCGAGATCGAACGTTTCGAAGTTCCGTTCCATATTGGGGAACCGGTGAAGATTATCAGCGGACAGTTCCACAATTTTACAGGGTTCGTTCAGGAGATTAATGCGGAGAAATTACGTTTGAAGGTCATGGTGAGTATCTTCGGCCGCAAAACCCCGATCGAACTAGATTTCAGTCAAGTAGAAGTGGAAAAATAATTTATCAATTTAACTCAGTAGAGAAAAATTATGGCAAAGAAAGTCGTTGGTTTTATTAAGTTACAAATTCCCGCCGGTCAGGCAAATCCTGCTCCTCCGGTAGGTCCCGCGCTCGGTCAAAAAGGCGTGAATATCATGGAATTTTGTAAACAGTTCAATGCCCGCACACAAGCATCGGCTGGACTGATTATTCCTGTGATCATCACGGTGTTTTCCGATAAATCATTCACCTTCATCACCAAAACCCCTCCGGCAGCAGTGCTGTTGATCAAGGCGGCCAAGGTGCAAAAAGGTTCCGGTGAGCCGAACCGTTTAAAAGTCGGAAAAGTAACAAAGGCGCAGCTAAAAGAAATTGCGACAATGAAAATGCCCGATCTTAATACTTCCGATATTGAATCGGCGATGAGTATGATCGAAGGAACGGCAAAAAGTTTAGGCATTACAGTCGAAGGTTAATCATTCTATCTATTAATAGTGGGAGTTACGCCCGGTGCGTAACGCTTGCACCACAAAGGAGAACGTATGGCTCACGGTAAGAAATATAAAAATGCGGTAAAGAAATTCGATGCAAAGAAAATTTATACGATCGACGAAGCGGTCGGCATCATTAAAGATGTTGCCTCGGCAAAATTCATCGAATCAGTTGATGTAGCAGTTCGGCTTGGTGTTGATCCCAAAAAAGCGGATCAGGCAGTGCGCGGAACAGTAGCGCTTCCGCACGGCATTGGTAAATCAGTCCGTGTATTGGTGATGGCGAAACCTCCGAAAGATGCTGAAGCAAAAGCAGCCGGTGCGGATCATGCGGGACTTGAAGAATATGTGGAAAAGATCAAAGGCGGCTGGGCAGATATCGACGTCATTATTGCAACACCAGATGTGATGGTGGAAGTCGGCAAACTCGGAAAGATCCTTGGCCCCCGCGGTCTTATGCCGAATCCGAAAAGTGGAACTGTGACGCTTGACGTTGCAACGGCAGTCAAAGAAGTGAAAGCAGGAAAGATTGAATTCCGTGTCGATAAAGCAGGCGTTCTCCACGCCACTATCGGTAAGGTGAGCTTTGAAAAAGTGAAGCTAGCCGAAAACATCAAGGCGTTCCTTTCAACGGTTGGCAAGCTGAAACCGTCGACATCGAAAGGTCAATACGTCAAAAGTATTTTCATTTCGACAACAATGGGCCCAAGCGTTCAGATCGACCGCACCGTGGTTCAGTCGTAGGAAAAAAAAAGAATTTACGCACTCATCATCCCATAAACCTGATATGATGCCTCGTGAAAAAATCGGGGGCTTCTCATTGTATCAACAAGAAGAAATAACACAATGAATAAATCAGAAAAAGAACAAATTGTAGCCGAAATTCAGGAGATGGTTTCCAAGGCTCAGGGAATGTTCTTTACTGATTTTGCGGGGATCAATGTGGAGGAAATTACAAAACTCCGCAGTGAATTCCGAAAATCCGGTATTGAATATAGAGTCGTCAAAAATACGTTCGCAAAAAAAGCATTGCAAAATGTCACCGGATATGATCAGGTATACGACAAGCTTGTCGGACCGACCGGAATCGCGTTCGCATACAGTGACGCAGCAGCACCGGCAAAGATCATTCAAAAGTTCAAAGAGAAGCACGAGAAATTTGCGGTAAAGGTCTGTGTCGTTGAAAAGCAGGTGTATGACGGTTCCAAATTGAAGGAACTTGCAGCATTGCCGTCACGTCCGGAAATTATTGCAAGCGTTCTCGGTTCGCTCAACTCACCGATCACAGGCGTTGTTGGTGTTCTTAACGCAGTGGTCAGAGACGTTGTCGGCGTTCTCGATGCGATTGAAAAGAAAAAAGCCGCGTGATGATGCTATCCCAAACGAAGAAGTTTTCAAAATAATCTAGAAATAAGGAGAAATAACAATGTCAGTAGTAGCAGAATTAGTCGAAAAAATCGAAAAACTCACCCTTCTTGAAGCCGTCGAACTTAAAAAAGCGCTTGAAGAGAAATTCGGCGTTTCAGCAGCGGCACCGGTCATGATGGCAGCAGCTCCGGCAGCTGGCGCAGCACCGGCAGCGGAAGCACAGACCGAATTCACGGTTGAATTGATGGAAAGCGGAGCACAAAAGATCAACGTAATTAAAGTTGTTCGTGAAGCAACGGGACTTGGCTTGAAAGAAGCAAAAGATCTTGTTGACGGTGCACCGAAAGTCGTCAAAGAAGGCCTCAGCAAAGCAGACGCAGACGCGTTGAAAAAGAAACTTGAAGAAGCCGGCGCAAAAGTTGCGTTGAAGTAATTCTTTCAGGAATTTTTTCAATACTCTGTAATGCTCTCTAACGCTTATTCTATAGAATACTGAAATATACCAAGCCGATCGTCCCGTTCTTTGAAAAACGGGATATCGGCTTGTGTATTCTTTTGTCTGCTCGGTTATTTGCATTGTATAGGTATAAGAAACGAACGATCAAAAAAAGTTTACCCACATGTTCATCGCTCAGCGTTG
Source organism: uncultured Ignavibacteriota bacterium (assembly GCA_903958625.1). GTDB lineage: Bacteria > Bacteroidota > Ignavibacteria > UBA10030 > UBA8401 > UBA8401. The sequence continues at coordinate 4,051 of CAJBTU010000247.1, forward strand.
AACGGTAATTACCACTAACCAACATCATCATCAGGTTCATGACCTGAAGGAGTGATTGAGTTGAAGAGCCAATCAAGATTGCATCTCGACCCGAAAACGGGCCGCCAAAGTTTTGGAACAATTAATGAAGTCGTGGAATATCCCGATCTGTTGAATGTCCAGATCGAGTCATTCGAACACTTCTTACAGGAAAAAACTGCTCCGAGTAAACGCAAGAACAGAGGTTTGCAGCAGGTGTTTCTCCAGAATTTTCCAATCACGGATACGAGAGAAAATTTCCTTCTTGAGTTCGTTGAATATTATGTTGAAAAAGCAAAGTACACTGTGCGGGAATGTCAGGAACGCGGTTTAACCTACGCGGTTCCGTTGAAGGCAAAATTGCGGTTGTCGCAAAAAGCAGAGAACGGAGAAGGGTATACGGATACGATTGAAGATGTCGTCTATCTCGGCAATCTTCCGTATATGACCGACCGCGGTACGTTTATCATCAACGGCGCAGAACGCGTAATTGTCAGTCAGTTGCACCGTTCGCCCGGTGTCTTCTTCAGTGAATCCACTCACCCGAACGGCACACCGATCTATTCGGCGCGTATCATCCCGTTCCGCGGATCATGGGTTGAATTTGCGACGGACATTAACAATGTGATGTACGCATACATCGATCGGAAAAAGAAATTTCCCGTCACAACACTTCTGCGCGCACTCGGCTATTCTTCCGATGATGAGATCATGGAATTGTTCAATCTTGTTGAAGAAGTGAAGGTTGCTGATATCGATCTGAAGGATTATGTTGGACGGATCATTTGCGGCGATGTTGTCGATAGAAAAACTGGCGAGATCATCATCAACAAAGATACTCTTGTCACAGATGATACAGTAAAGAAAATTAAGAAATCGGAGATCAAGAAGATCCGTTTCCTGAAATCGGAAGAGCCGGGCAACAGGTCTGTCATCGCGAACACCATCATGAAGGATGCTGTTCATAGCGAGGAAGACGCGCTTGAAACGATCTATCGCCAATTGCGTTCCGGTGATGCACCCGATCTGGATACGGCAAAGAGTCTGATCGATAAATTGTTCTTCAATCCGAAACGATACGATCTCGGCGATGTTGGCCGTCACCGTATCAATGCAAAATTAAAGCTGGATATCAGTGAAACCACGACAACGCTGACAAAAGAGGATATCATCGCGATCATCCGGTACCTGCTCGATCTGAAACAGGGGAAAACTTCTGTTGACGATATCGATCATTTAGGAAATCGCCGTATCCGTACCGTTGGTGAACAGATCTCCGCGCAATTCAACATCGGTCTTGCACGTATGACCCGCACGATCCGCGAACGGTTAAATGTCCGCGATCAGGAAAAGATCGCCCCGGGTGATCTCGTTAATGCCCGCACCATCACCAGCGTTATCAATACATTCTTTGGCACCAATCAGCTCTCGCAATACATGGATCAAACAAATCCTCTTGCCGAGTTGACAAACAAACGCCGTATGTCGGCTCTTGGACCCGGTGGTTTAACGCGTGAACGCGCAGGATTTGAAGTCCGCGACGTTCATTATACACATTACGGCCGTCTCTGTCCCATCGAAACGCCGGAAGGTCCGAATATCGGACTTATCTCTTCACTCTCTATGCACGCAAAAGTGAACGAATACGGATTTTTGGAAACACCGTATCGTGTAGTGAAAAAAGGAAGAGTGACGGATGAGATCGAGTTCCTGAATGCAGAAAAAGAAGACGAATTCACAATCGCACAGGCGAACGCGCCGATTGATGATAAAGGAAAATTTTTAACCGAAAAAGTTCAAGGCAGAAAAGCTGGGGATTTCGTTGTTCAGTCACCGGATGAAATGCAGTACATGGACGTTGCACCGACACAGATCGTCAGCGCCGCCGCCGCATTAATTCCGTTCCTGGAACATGACGATGCGAACCGTGCATTGATGGGATCGAATATGCAGCGCCAGGCAGTTCCGTTGCTTCGCCCGCAGGCTCCGATCGTGGGAACAGGTCTTGAACAAAAAATTGCCCGTGATTCGCGCACGTGTATCATTGCTGAACGCAATGGTGTTGTTGAGAATGTCTCGGGTGAAAAGATCACAGTGCTCTATGATATCGACGAGGATAACGTAGAACAACTCGTTAGTTTTGAAGACAAACGGCGTGTTGAATATCGTCTTGTGAAATTTTTCCGTACAAACCAGGATACAGGATTAAATCAAAAGCCGATCGTGGTTCCCGGTCAGCGTTTCAAAAAGAATGATGTGCTCGCCGACGGGTGCGCAACGGATCAGGGTGAACTTGCGCTTGGCAGAAATCTGCTCGTGGCGTTCATGCCGTGGCGTGGTTATAACTTTGAAGATGCTATCATTATGAATGAACGCATCGTTGCAGAAGACGTTTTCACATCGGTACACATCGAAGAATTCGAACTGCAAGTGCGCGATACAAAACGCGGCGAAGAGGAACTTACACGCGAAATTCCGAACGTGAGCGAAGAGGCCACAAAAGATCTCGATGAAAACGGTATTATCCGCATCGGTGCCGAAGTAAAAGAAGGCGACATTCTTATTGGCAAGATTACGCCAAAGGGAGAGACCGATCCGACACCCGAGGAAAAACTGTTGAAGGCGATCTTCGGCGATAAGGCCGGCGATGTGAAAGACGCTTCATTGAAGGCGCCGCCAGGGATGAAAGGCATCGTTATCTCGACCAAATTGTTCAGCCGCAAGAAAAAAGATGCTGACACGAAAAAAGAAGATAAAAAACGTCTCGACAGTCTTGACAAGACGCATAAGCAAAACATCGATCTGCATTACGAAAAACTTGGGCGTAAACTCGGATTGCTTCTTGAAGGGGAAAAATCTGCCGGTGTTAGAAATCTTGATGGAGACATGGTGTTCCGAAGCGGGACACAGTTCAAGATGGAGACGTTCGTTGGATTTGATAAGCTCGACAAACTGGATCCGAAACATGAATGGGTCGATGAGAAACGCAAAAATAATCTGATAGAAAAAATTTATCAAAATTATTTCGATACGCTCAACCATATCGAAGAAGCATTCAAGCACGAAAAGAACAAGATCACCATCGGCGACGAACTGCCGCCCGGTATCGTACAGCTGGCAAAAGTGTATGTTGCGAAAAAACGCAAACTCTCCGTCGGCGATAAGATGGCAGGCCGTCACGGGAACAAGGGTGTCGTTGCCGCAGTTGTTCCGGCAGAAGATATGCCGTTCCTGCCGGATGGACGATCCGTTGATATCGTGCTGAACCCGCTCGGCGTTCCGTCCCGTATGAACATCGGACAGTTATTTGAAACGGCACTCGGCTGGGCAGGAAAAGCGCTTGGTATCCGGTATTCAACCCCGATCTTCGACGGCGCAAGCTGGGAAGATGTACAGGAAGAATTGAAAAAAGCGAATCTCAATGTCGATTCCCGAAGCACGCTTCTGGATGGACGCACAGGGGAAACATTCGATCAACAGGTCACGGTCGGACAGATCTATATGCTTAAACTGTCTCACTTGGTCGACGATAAGATCCATGCCCGGTCCATCGGACCGTACTCGCTGATCACGCAGCAGCCTCTCGGCGGCAAGGCGCAATTCGGCGGACAGCGTTTCGGTGAGATGGAAGTGTGGGCTCTTCAGGCATACGGTGCAGCACACGTATTGCAGGAGATGCTGACAGTGAAATCCGACGACGTAATGGGGCGCGCAAAAGTGTACGAGGCGATCGTAAAGGGCGAAAACCAGCCCGAAGCGAACATCCCGGAATCATTTAATGTTCTCGTGCGCGAATTACAGGGCCTCGGTCTTGAAGTTAAAATTGATTAAGTAAAGAATTGATGAACGGAATTATCCGTTCATCAACTATTATAAAAATGGAGAGTAGAATCTATGTTCCGCTCAAATGAAAGCAAGGCAACCAAATTATTTTCCCGCATCAGCATCAGTCTGGCATCATCCGATGCAATTCTGACCCGCTCGTACGGCGAAGTGACAAAACCAGAGACGATCAACTACCGTTCGTTCCGACCGGAACGTGACGGCTTGTTCTGCGAGCGCATTTTCGGCCCGACCCGTGACTGGGAATGTTATTGCGGAAAATATAAACGCATTCGTTATAAGGGGATCATTTGCGACCGTTGCGGCGTTGAAGTGACACAAAAGAGCGTCCGCCGTGAACGAATGGGACACATTGCTCTTGCAGTGCCGATTGTTCACATTTGGTATTTCCGTTCTTTGCCGAGCAAGATCAGTTACATTCTCGGTATCAGCAACAAGGATCTCGAAAAGATCGTGTATTATGAATCGTATGTTGTTACCAATCCGGGAACAACTGGTTTACAGCAAAAAGACCTCATCACCGAGGATCAATATTTTGAGATCCTCTCCTCGCTGCCCGAGAAGAATCAGGACCTGGAAGATGATGATCCAAAGAAATTCGTCGCTAAAATCGGCGGCGAAGCGATCAAGGATCTTTTGAAAAAAGTGGATGTTGAAATATTGTCAGCAGAACTTCGTGCGCAGCTTCGTGTTGAAACTTCGCAGCAGAAGAAACAGGACCATTTGAAACGTCTCCGCGTCATCGAAGCATTCCGTGAACGCGAAGGCGGTCCGGCCAACAAACCGGATTGGATGGTGCTCGATGTTATACCGATTATTCCGCCCGAACTTCGTCCCCTTGTTCCGCTCGAAGGCGGCCGCTTTGCAACGTCGGATCTTAACGATCTCTATCGCCGTGTGATCATTCGCAACAACCGGTTGAAACGCCTGATCGATATCAAAGCACCGGAAGTGATCCTGCGTAATGAAAAACGGATGCTGCAGGAAGCCGTCGATTCGTTATTTGATAATTCGCGCCGGAACAATGCGGTGCGCAGCGATAACAACCGCGCGCTGAAATCACTGTCCGACATGTTAAAAGGAAAGCAAGGCCGTTTCCGTCAGAACCTTCTCGGAAAACGTGTTGACTATTCCGGTCGTTCGGTAATCGTGGTCGGACCGGAACTGCAGCTGCATCAGGCAGGTCTTCCGAAAGATATGGCGGTAGAATTATTTAAGCCGTTCATCATCCGGAAATTGATCGAGCGCGGATTTTCCAAAACGGTGAAGAGCGCTAAAAAAATGGTGGAGAAGAAGGGACCGGAGATTTGGGAAATTCTTGAAAATATTATTGACGGACATCCGATCCTGTTGAACCGCGCTCCTACGCTGCACAGACTTGGTATTCAGGCGTTCCAACCGGTACTCGTGGAAGGGAAAGCGCTCCGGATACATCCGATGGTTTGTACGGCGTTCAATGCCGACTTTGACGGCGATCAGATGGCGGTACATATTCCGCTGTCGTTCGATGCTCAGCTTGAAGCCCGTGTTCTGATGTTGTCATCGCACAACATTCTTTCTCCGGCAAGCGGCGCTCCGGTAATAACCCCCACGCAAGATCAAGTGCTCGGTTGTTACTATTTGACGAAATCACGCACCGGTGCAAGAGGCGAAGGATCATTGTTCTATTCTGATCAGGAAGTGATCATTGCCTACAACGAAAACAAACTCGACCTTCATGCACGTATTAAGGTTCGTTTCGAAGGAAAGATGATAGAAACAACAACCGGTCGTGTGATCTTCAATCAGATCGTTCCGGAAGAACTTGGATTCATCAATGAGTTATTAAGCAAGAAGCGACTTGTGCAGATTATTGCGCAGGCATTCCGGCGAAGCGGTAATCAACGCACGGCAAAGTTCCTTGATGCGATGAAGACGCTTGGATTCACGTATGCAATGCGCGGAGGTCTCTCTGTGAATATTGCGGACGTTGCGATCCCGAAAGAAAAAGAAGAGTTGATCAACAAAGCGCAAAAAGAAGTTGATTCCGTTGAGAAACAATATCAGAACGGTTTCATTACCAACGGCGAGCGTTATAACAAAGTGATCGACGTTTGGACACGCACAACCAGCCGTGTTGCCGAACGGTTATTCGATTCTCTGCAGAATTCCAAAGAAGGTTTCAATTCCATCTATATGATGATCGATTCCGGCGCCCGTGGTTCCAAAGAACAGGTGCGTCAGTTGGCAGGTATGCGCGGCTTGATGGCGAAACCGCAAAAATCTATGTCGGGTGCGACCGGTGAGTTGATCGAAAATCCGATCATCGCGAACTTCCGCGAAGGTCTTTCGATTCTTGAATATTTTATTTCTACACACGGAGCTCGAAAAGGTTTAGCGGATACCGCACTAAAAACAGCGGACGCGGGATATCTTACGCGCCGTCTTGTAGACGTTGCCCAGGATGCCATTATTTCCGATGTTGACTGCGGAACATTCCGCGGCGTTCTTACCGGAGCATTAAAAGAAGGTGAAGACGTTAAAGAACCGTTGTCAGAACGTATTGTCGGCCGTGTCTCCGTTCATGATGTCCGTGATCCTATGACAAACAAGATTCTTGTCAAAGCGGGCGAGATCATCGACGAAGATGTTGCTCAAACGATCTCTGAGACTGCTATCGAACAGGTTGAAATTCGTTCGGTGCTGACATGCGAAGCAAAACGCGGTGTCTGTGCAAAATGTTATGGACGTAATTTAACGACAGGGAACATCGTCGAAGTCGGCGAAACTGTCGGTGTTATTGCAGCGCAATCAATCGGCGAACCGGGTACGCAGCTGACACTTCGTACATTCCATACCGGCGGAACGGCAAGTTTGATCGCGAACCAATCGCATATCACTTCAAAGTTCGATGGATATGTAAAATTTGACAGCGTTAAATCAATCAAGATTTCAACCGAAGAAGGGGAGAAGATCCTTTCCCTCGGACGCAGCGGCGCAATACAGGTATTGAACGGTGACAATGCTGTGTTAACAAAATACGATGTTCCTTATGGTGCGATACTTCAACTTGCTGACGGCGCGCATGTCAAAAAGGGACAATTGCTCTATGAGTGGGATCCATATAATGCGACGATCATTTCCGAATATGCCGGAGAGATCAAATACATGGACCTGAAAGAAAACATCACCTACCGCGATGAACCGGATGAACAAACCGGCCACATCCAGAAGGTTGTCATCGATTCTCGCGATAAGAATCTCAGCCCGTCGATCATGGTAACGGACAAGAGCGGGAAAAAGATCGCCAGCTACATTATACCAACGCGCGCACATATTCTTGTTGATCACGAAGAAGCGATTCCGGCAGGCACGGTATTGGTAAAAATTCCGCGCGATATTGGCAAGACCCGCGATATCACCGGCGGTCTTCCGCGTGTGACGGAACTGTTTGAAGCACGCTCACCCGGTGATCCGGCCGTTGTCAGCGAAATCGACGGTGTTGTTTCGTTCGGTGCGCAGAAACGCGGCAACCGAGAAGTGATCGTTACAAGTCACGATGGTAAAGAGCGCAAAGTATACATGATTGCTCTCGGCAAGCACGTTCTTGTTCAGGAAAATGATTTCATCCGCAGCGGCGAACGTCTTTGCGACGGAGCGATTGATCCGCACGATATTCTCCGCATCAAAGGCACCAGCGCCGTGCAGGAATACCTGGTGAATGAAATTCAGGAAGTGTACCGTATGCAGGGTGTGAAGATCAATGATAAGCATATTGAAATTATCGTCCGCCAGATGATGCAAAAGGTGCGCGTCACTGATCCGGGAGATACGCACTTCCTTGAAGGCGATTATATTGACAAAGTAAAATTTGAAGAAGTGAATCGTAGTCTTGAAGGCATGGTCTTCGTCGAGAACAAAGGCGATTCGAAAATGAAGAACAACACGCTCAGCGAAAAGAAAAAAGTCAAAGAGATGAACGTGGAACTCAAGAGAAAAGAAAAGAAAATCATCGAGTCCCGCGATGCTGAGCCCGCACTCTCGGAACCGATCCTTCTTGGAATTACGACAGCATCATTATCGACGGACAGTTTTATCTCGGCAGCATCATTCCAGGAAACAACAAAGGTTCTCACCGATGCAGCCATAGAAGGAAAGATCGATCACCTGCTCGGATTAAAAGAGAATGTCATTATGGGGCATCTTAT
>CAJBTU010000248.1 GCA_903958625.1 uncultured Ignavibacteriota bacterium
GTTAAGAGAATCGCGGACCATCGAGGTCCGTTCAATCAAACCTTTGGTGCTCTCAAGAAGTATCTGAGAACTATCCTTTGTTTGCAGTTCTGGAAGGACTCTTTGGCGGCATTTTCGCACATTGCCGTGAATTTTTTAATGAACTCTTCAGTTAAGGAGATCTTTTGTTTTGTATTGGCGCTCTTATCCGACAATGTCTCTCTGAATTTTTGTATCTGTTCGTCTACCATCCGCTGCAAAGCTGCAAGTCGTTTCAGGTACATCTGTTCGTACTCGGGGAATATCGCCAGAGTACGATCGAGCAGAAGCTGTTCAAACGGCGTTAACGCTTCCTGATATTTCTTTCCATCGAATGCCTTTTCGCCCTCCTGTTTTAATTGGATGAACTTCTTGTATCCGGGCCAATATTCCTGGGGGATCTGCAGCGCTACTGTTTCGACATTCTTTTGAAGTGAAAAATTGAAATTCATCGGCTGATGAAGCAGGAGCGTTTTCTTGCAGGAAAGAAGGAGTATGTAATTCTCTTTATCCTTAAGAACGGCACCGGCCGCTTCGAGTGAAAATGTATTTCCGCTCTGCGTTATCGTTAATTTCGGAAGCTCTTCGGCAATAAAATCTTCGTCGATCTTCCACGAACCCGAATCTTTCAGCGTGAAGAAGTATAACGGACCGGCATTCACATTGTCGCTTGAAAGGTCTTTGTCCAGATTTCGCGAAGAGAGCGCGATCTTTGCAAACCGCGCTTTTCCCATTCCAAGAAAGCCGGATTTTTCGGAAATTTTTATTGTGATCTCCGGCGGTTTTTTTTGCGAAAACAGATTAACGGTTACAAAACTCAGGATAATCAGCGTGGTGATGATATTTTTCATATAGGCAGAGATGGAAATCGGTAAAGCGAAAAGAATGTCGGTTTTGCCCAAATTATAGCACTTCTTCTGTGATATAGTTCAAGACAAGCCGTGAAATTTTACATTACATTTCAACAGAAATAGGAAGAAATATAGCAAAGAGCACCTCTATAATCAATTGAGTTTTACCTTGATTAAATAATGAGTTTTCTACATCTTGCGTACGAAATGAAATATCTTGGAAGGGGAACCCATGATGAGAACATTACTATTAGCCGTTTGTTTACTGTTTTCTCTTCAGCTTGCAGCACAAAACGTCTATCTTCAACCGATCGCCCGTAATAATTCCCAAAAGACAACATTCCTCTCGGCAAAAATAACGCCGGCAGGAGACCTTTTGGCCGCAAGCGGTATGGATAGATCCGTTAAAATATTCGACCCTGCAACGCTCACGGAAAAAACCGCCTTCCTGAATGGGAATTTGAGATCGTTTAGCATCGTTTTTACAAACGACGGAAAGAATATTATTGTGAGCCTGCCGGACGGGAATATTTCCGTATGGGATATTGGAACTTTAAGCATTATAAAAACATTTTCGCATGGGACAAGCGTTCGATGCCTCGACATCGATCCGTCGGGAAGAGTGATCAGCGGCGGATACGATAAGATCATAAAAATGTGGGATTACACCAAGGGTGTGCAGACGGGAAAATTTCCTGCAATCAGCAGCGAGATCACGGCTCTCTCCTTCTCGCCTGACGGAAAGATCATCGTCGCCGCAGGTTCAGACGGCGGGGTGACGGTTTTCGATGCGAACACTCCCGGTATGGCCAGAACAAATTCCGATAAGAGGTTCCCGGCAAATGCCATCATCTTCAGTCCGGATGGAAAATATTTCGCTGCTTCACATATGGACTCTACCATAACGCTGTGGAACGGCCGGAACGGAACTCCGCTATCAACGTGGAAAAGCACCACGGGTGCCGTAACATCGGTCGCCTTCCATCCAACCAGTAAATATGTTATCTCGGCATCCTCGGCGATCTCGTTCTGGGATGTCGTTACCGGCAAAAATTTTCAATCCGTTACCGATACTGCCTTTTCACCAATGTTACTCTCCGTTTCGCCCCAGCGTAATATTTTGGCGGCGGTTTCCCGGAGCGGTGAAATACGGACATTCCAAATGCTTGATAAGAAGCCGGACGTGACCGCCCCGGACATCATCGTAAAAAGTCCTCAAACAACGGAAAACGAACCGGCGAAGGTATTCAGCAGCGAGATAGAAGTGACGGGAATTGTGTCGGATGAAAGTGCGATCAAAGAAGTAAGGGTGAATGATGCCGTGACGGCAACACTTCCGGCGTCCCTGCAGGAACGCGGTTCAATGGCGGAATCATTCTCTGCCGTCACATTCAGTGTTGCTGTTCCTTTACCTGTCGCGGGGAAAAATTCGATCATGATCTCGGCAACAGACGCGGAGAACAACACTTCCACACAGGAACTCAAGGTCACAAAACTTTCCAAGGATGCAGCCGTTGAGATGGTGAATCCGAAGGAAAGCATTGAAACGGATCAAATTGCGCTTGATCTGCAATTCAAGGTGTGGTTCGATTTTTCTTCCTATTCCATACAACTGAACACGATTGAAATTGCGAAGAAAGAAAACTTCCCGAAGAAACCGAACGGGATGCTCCGTACGGAAAAACTCTCTCTCTCGGCCGGTCTGAATCAGATACAACTGACGGTGAACGGACGCGGCGGCGAGAAGATCCGAAAGACGATTAACATCACCCGGCGCATGCTCGGTGCACCGACATCGATCGCCGACGACAAACCGCTTAAGAACACGTCGGGACAGCCGCAGCGCTGGGCTGTTGTCGTGGGTGTTTCGGAATACGGCAATCCGGCCATTAAAAATCTTGCCTATGCCGACAGAGATGCCAGGGCATTCGCAGAATTTCTGAAGACATCGGCCGGCGGAGGATTTGAAGAAGAACGCGTAAAAATTCTTCTGAACAAAGAGGCCACACTGCAGAACGTAAAACAGGCGCTCTTCAATTTTTTACGACAAACCGTTGATAAGGATCTGGTGGTGATCTATTTTGCCGGACACGGCGCACCGGAACCGGCGAATCCCAACAACAACTATCTGCTCTGTTACGATACGGATCCCAGATCGCTGGAAACGTCGGCATTCCCGATGTGGGATGTGAACACTGCCCTGACACGGTACATACCTTCGAAACGGGTGGTGGTGTTCACGGATGCATGCCATAGCGGCGGGATCAGTTCTGATATCGCCACGCGCGGAATGAGCACAACCGACGGCAACCTGATCAATCAATATCTTGCCGACCTGTCGAAGACAAAAGAAGGAATTATTGTTTTTACCGCAAGCCAGGCCGGTGAAGTGTCGCAGGAGCTGGAAAAATTCGGCCATGGCGTGTTCACCTATTTCCTGCTGCAGGGAATGAAAGGCGAAGCGGATTTCAACAACGATTATACGGTTACGATCGGTGAATTGATGGATTATGTTGAAGAAAAAGTGAAACGTCAGACAAACGGCAATCAGCACCCGACACGCAATCAAGGCACATACGATAAGGATCTGACAATATCATTGATCCCCAATTAAAAGAAAAAATTCGATAGTCGTAATTTTTATCAACCCGTTTTTTTAAAGGTAACCCTATGAATACTTTCTTACTTCGATTAACTTTCGTCGCATTGTTTCTTGCCGCACAATCTCCGTTGTACGCTGTGATGCAGACAGGAAATTCCGAAGAGAATATCAATTATAAATGGTCGTTCGTAGCAAAGGTCGGTTCCGGCAGCGAACGGAAAATTGCGATGGTCACCCGTGACACAGTTCTTCGCACCGGGGATGAGTTCAAAATGATGGTGAATGTGCAGAAAAAATGTTTTGTGTATGTTATTCACAAGGGCTCATCAAACGAACTGTCCGTTCTCTATCCATATTTATTCGGTGCACAATTTGAATTGGACAAGAATTACTACCTGCCCAAAGGGAGAACCTGGTTCAAACTGGACAAGAACGGCGGTGCCGAAACTTTTTATATCCTTGCTTCAAACGAACGGCTCACGGAACTGGAACAGCAATTGAATTCATACATCACCGCTGCCGCCGATCAGCAGAAGGAACTTGCTGCCGCAGTCGTCACGGAGATCAAAGAGATTAAAAAGAAATACCGCACGTATCAAACCCTTGCCGAACGCCCGATCAGCATTGCGGGAAACGTCCGCGGAACAAAAACTGATGCGGTGAATCTTGACAAATTCGATGTTGCCACTCTGGCAACGGAGATATCGGCCAACAATTTTTACTCGAAAACGATAACGATTGAACACAAATAAGATCAAGCGGCTCCGTTCCGCATTCATTCTTGTCCTTTCAGCGTTCGTTTTTACAACGATCCTGTTCCTTATTTTTCCCGGAGTCTTTCAGTCGTGGGACCGGCAGACGATCGACCGTTTGTTTGTCATCCGTGAAAGTTTCCATCCTTCACCGTACGATTCAACGATCATCCACATTGATATCGATAACTCCAGCATCAAAAAGCTGAGCTATTATTTCCCCCGCCGGTTACACGCGGATCTTTTTGATGTCACACGCAGAATGGAATTCTCCGCTCTCTTATACGACATTATTTTTGCACAGCGGCTGAACACCATCGACGATACGCTTCTGCTGGACGCGGTGAAGCAGTACGGCAGCGGATATTTTCCTGTAGCGTTCGAATTAAAGGATATTCAATCAACGGCAAAGATGGAGCCGGAAGAGGCAAAATATCTCGATTCTACCGCTTGGATATTGAATGCGGCCGATACCAGCAGCTTTTATCATTCCGGCGGAACACTACTCACGTGGCCGTCGCTTTCCAATCTCTCACGCGGTGTTGGTTTTATCAGCGTCAGCACTGATGCGGACGGCGTTTTCCGCCGTGTTCCGCTTGTCATCCGTTACAAAAATAAATTCTATCCCAGCATGGTGTTCCGGATGGCGTGCGATCTTCTGAA
>CAJBTU010000249.1 GCA_903958625.1 uncultured Ignavibacteriota bacterium
ACCTGAACAATTCCATCCTTGCGGATCATGATGTTTTCGGGCTTGATATCTCTGTGGACGATTCCCTTTTCATGAGCAGCGGACAATCCTTCGGCGATTTGGATGGCATAATCGATCGCCTGTTTCTGCGTGAGCGATGCTTTCTTCTCCTGAAGCGTTTGTCCATCGACGAACTCCATGACGATGAACATCTTCCCTTCATGTTCCTGAATATCGATGATGGAGCAGACATTCGGATGATTCAGCGCAGCGGCGGACTTTGCTTCCTGAATGAACCGTGCTTTATCCTGTTCCGACGCCGCCATTTGTGGAGGAAGGAACTTAAGAGCGACGAAACGGTCGAGTTTGGTGTCTTGCGCTTTGTAGACGACACCCATGCCGCCTTCACCTAATTTTTCAAGAATCTTATATTGAGATATTGTTTGTTCTATCATAAGTGTATTTTTTTAAATTTGAAATTGTCCCGCCTAACAACGGCGGGATTCTCAATATTTCTTCCACTCGCATAAATCGCTCGTGGGAAATATTGGAATTTGCCCAATCATATGCACCTCAGGCAACTCCCGCTAAAAAACAGCGGGATTCTGAAATTCTCTACCACTCGTGGTAAAACACTCGTGGGAGAATTTCGAACTTCACCAAGTTTCTCTAAAATTTTATATTGAGATATTGTTTGTCCGATCATAAGTGTTTTTACTTAAATTTGAAATTGTCCAATCATATATTTAATCTTTGAGACATCTGAAAAATTGTCTGTCCCGTGTCATTCTCTACCCTACGAGTCGTAGACCGAACGAAGTGAGGAATCTCGATCTTGATATTGAAGCTAAAAACGAGATTTCTCTCCCGACTAACAACGTCGGGAGAGAAATGACATTGATGTAAGGTTTTTCAGATGTTTCTCTTTATTAATTTGAAATTGACCGATCATTCACTGCATCTTTTTAATCATTCTTTGCAAGATTTTTAATTTCCTCATTCCAATTCAACACGATCGATATATTCTTATATGAAACACCTTTTGCCGGCTGTGTTGTGATGAAATAATTGCCGTCCGATGTGACGTCATAACTAATACCGCTGTCCACATTCTGAGCCGGGAAATTTTTAATCAGAACGGTCGGAACACCGGCAGAGAATGTCGTTGCCGTTGTCACCGGGACAGACATCATTTGTGAACTTTTTCGAAAGAACAAATATCTGCCGTCCGGCGACCAGCGCGGTTCCTCCGCGACATCGGTGGATATCTGCCATTTCCCGTCCTTGTTCGGAAATGACCGGACAAAGATCTGATACGAACCTGACTCATCCGTGAGATATGACAGCCACTTACCATTCGGTGAAATGGTGGATTCATATTCGTCTTTTTTGGAATCCAGATATTTCCACGGTGCTTTATCTCCCTTCAATGGAATCACCAGTAGATCCGACTGAGAGTTTTTTTCAAGATAATCGACCAACAGGAATTCTCCATCGCGTGACCAGTGATTGAGATACACCCTGATCTCTTTGCCGTCAAAGATCAACCGCTCCTCACCGCTCCCGTCGGACGGTTTCACATAGATACCCGATTTCCCTTCCTTTGTCCTCTTGAAATAAGCGATCGATTTCCCGTCCGGCGACCATTGGGGCGTACGGTTGAGTCCTCCGAATGTCAATTTGGAGAGCGTTCTGCTTGCAATTTCGAAGATCCAAATATCAAAATCGGCGCCGTCGCGGATGACGACAGCGATCTTTTTGTTGTCCGGGGAGAGTTTCGGTTCCACATACGGATGATTTCCGGAATCGATGATGGTAGTTTCCCCCTTCATGCTGATCTTCACGATCTTACGGCTTTCACCTTCTACGGCACCCGGCAGATAGACAAGAGTTCCATTATCCGAAACAACATAATTTGTAATGCCGGTCGTCACTTCGCTGTAAACTCCCTGTACAACGGGAACAGGCTGACCGGTCACTTCCAGTTTATCCGCATCGAACGGAACGATATACAGCACGCCGGACCTTGAAAAGAGAATATGTCCGGTGCTGATATATTTTGCATTGCTTGCACCGTTGAACACCGCCTTGCGTTCACCTGTTTCGATGTTAACAACATCGATGCGTGCGTTCTCGTAATAATCGGGGCTCGAAATGAGGCCGACTGTAAACAGAACATGTTTCCCGTCCGGCAAACAGGAGGGCCAACGATGAGTACGTTCATTTTTTGATGTATCGAGCGTCGTGATACTTTTTATGCCTGCGCCATCTTCTGATACCACCTTTAATTCCGAAACGGCAAACGGAGAGAAAATTACAAAACCTTTTTTGCTGAATGTCCCTCCCCTGTTATCGGGTGCATCGCCCAACGAGATCGGCGTACCGCCGGAGAGAGAGATCTTCTCCAGTTTCCCGCTCCGGAAGAAGAACAACCATTTATCATCCGAAGAAAAGAAGGGCGAAGAACCATTCTCAATCCCTTCAATGATTATTGCATCCATAGAATTCATTTTTCGAAGATAGAATCTATTATTGGCTTTAAATACAATCATCCTCCCGTCATGGGAAATGGTGAGTGCGGGATAGGAGTTGATATCCAGCACCTTCTCTTCGCCGATATCCAGTGTAAATTTTGTAACGATCACCTCATTGGATGATTTCCGCAGCATCATCCACGATGTCCCCAGTATAAGGATCAACAGCAGAACAATGATCCATGGAACGAGTGTTGAACCGAAGATCTTCGAAAGATCGATCCGGCGGTTCATCACTTCAATAACGAACGAACCGGAAGGGACTTTTTGATTCTTTGAGGCCGGCGGCGTGTGACTTGAGGAGCGCAGGACGGAATATGCTCTGCTGTTCGTTTGTCCTGTCGATTTTTTTATCTTTCGCAGATCTTTTGCCAGTTCTTTCGCTGACTGGCATCGGTCATCTTTTTCCTTCTGAAGACATTCGAGAATGATA
>CAJBTU010000250.1 GCA_903958625.1 uncultured Ignavibacteriota bacterium
CATCATTCTACCATGAATCAACTTAGGGAATTCCTGCTTAAAACGATTCCCGTTTTATGCGAAAAGGGTGATTTTTTAATGGATGGAAACTTCGTTGCATCCCTTTCCCATTTTGCCTATTTTATTACAGACTTGGCGGGTGATGATACTCTCCAAGTCTAATTTTTTTCTTATGGCTAATACGAATCTTAAAGGACTTACTCTTGCCGGATTGGAACAATTCATCGTTTCCATCGGCGAGCCGAAATACCGGGCCGCACAGATCTATCAATGGCTCTACAAATACCGTGTAACATCCTTTGAAGGGATGACCAATCTTTCGGTAGCGCTCAGACAAAAACTCAGTGAAACAGCTTATATCGAACAATTCAGCGTGGCAACATCTCAAACGTCGAAAGCGGACGGAACGGTAAAATTCCTCTATGAGCTTTCCGACGGGAAAAAGATAGAAACAGTGCTGATTCCCCCTCGTGTTACGGCCGTTGATGCGGAAGAACGGATGACGCTGTGCGTTTCAACGCAGATCGGTTGCGCACTGGATTGTACGTTCTGCGCTACTGCCTCCATGGGATTCATTCGTAACCTGACGACCGGCGAGATCCTCAATCAATATCTTACGGCTCAAACATTCTCGGAAAAACCGATCACCAATATCGTTTTTATGGGTATGGGCGAACCGATGCTCAACTATGACAATGTCATGTCTGCCATTGATATCATCACGGATCAGAACGGCATCGGATTGAGTCCGAAAAGGATCACGCTTTCGACCGCAGGATATGCAAACCATATCCGGAAGATGGCCGATGAGGATAGGAAGATCAAATTGGCATTATCGCTCCACTCTCTCCGCGACGATGTACGCACCGAACTGATGCCGCTGACAAAAAAATTCAAAGTGGAGGATCTCCTCTCAGCACTTGAATACTATAATAAGAAGACGAAAAAAAGTGTGATGCTGGAATACATTGTCTTTGAAGGAGTAAACGATACTGAGCAGGATATTCAACTATTGATAAAAGCTGCACGCAGGCTCGATTGCCGTGTGAATTTAATCCCGTTCCATTCCATCGATATCACCAATCCGAAAGGATATTCGGCAAAATTGCACGGCGCGTCAAAAGAAGGATTGGAACGGTTCTGGCAAAAGCTGCGGGCCCAAGATGTGATAACATTCATCCGCCATAGCGCGGGCGTTGATATTGATGCCGCGTGCGGACAACTTGCCGTGAAGAATGAACTTGCACTTTCAAATTAACCATTTCTACCATTATATATCTGAATGTCTATGAATATAATTCTCTTTGGTGCACCCGGAGTCGGGAAAGGAACACAAGCAAAAATTCTGTCGCATGTCTATCACATCCCGCATATTTCCACCGGCGATATTTTACGGGAAGCCATTAAAGCAGAAACTCCCCTTGGCATTAAAGCAAAAGTATTGATGGATAAAGGGAATCTTGTTCCGGATGATGTGATGAATATTTTGGCGTCCGAACTTCTCTCTTCCGAACGGTGTAAAAACGGGTTCATTCTGGACGGTTTTCCGAGAACCGTTGGACAGGCAAAAGCGCTTGATGATATTTTCCGCAAACTGAATATCCATAAATTTAAGGTCATCAATATTGATGTTGACCGGAAGATCATCATCTCGCGGCTGACCGACCGCTTTCTGTGCGCACAATGCGGCAAGATCTACAATTCCACCATCGATCAATTTAAGGCGGGCGATAATTGTTTTAAGTGCGGAGGAAAAATCTTTCAGCGGGATGATGATAAACCCGAAACAGTGATCAAACGTTTAGAAATTTATTTTGAAACAACCGAACCGGTAAAAAAATATTACCAGGGAGCTCATGCCCTTCTTGACGTAAACGGTGTTGGCGAGATCGATGAGATCACGCAACGGCTTCTCTCGGCATTGGGACACTGACCGATGAAAAGACCACTGATTATTGCACACCGCGGCTTTTCGGACGAAGCGCCCGAAAATTCGATGGCGGCATTCCACAAAGCGATCGAAGCAAAAAGCGATATGATCGAACTGGATGTTCGTCTGTCCGCCGATAATGTCCCGATCGTCTTCCACGACCGAAGACTGCAGCGCACTTCGGACGGCAACGGCGCAATCAGTCAAAAACATTCCCGCCAACTAACAGAAATAGATAATGGTTCGTGGTTCTCTCCAAAATTCAACCGCGAGCGGATCCCTCTGCTGAAGGATGTATTTCCTTTATTAAAAAAAGATGTCCGTATGAACATCGAGATCAAGCCCGATGTCGTCAGCACGAATGATGTCTCCGCCGTAGAACTTGTTGTGAACGAAGCGGAAAAAGCGAAGGTGCTTTCCAAAGTATTGTTCACCTCGTTCAATCATCAAATGATCAAAGAGATCAGCGAGATTGACGAATCGATCACCACCGGGGTCATCTACAATCCCATCACGCATTTCCGGAAATCCCCTTCAACACTGGTGAAGAATTCGAAGGCAAAGATCTTCGTCTGCAGCAAATTCCAGGTCAACGGCGATGTTGTTGCCGATACGCACGATGCCGGCTATGTTCTGTATGTGTACGGCGCAAAAACAGGGCGTGATGTTCAGCGGATGCTCGACTTGAATGTTGACGGTCTGATCTGCAACAATCCCCGCTTTGTCAGGGAAACGATAGATCTCCTGATACAATAATTTTACCTTTGCCTCAGTGAATCGATGAGCAGATGAATCAATGAAAAATATCTCCATTCTTTTTTTCCTTTCCTCCATCCTTTTCGGTCAGGATACGCTCACGTATCAGTGGCCCGTTACGCCGTTCAATTCCACACAATTGATCACCGGCGCGTTCTGCGAATACCGTAATACGCTTTCGAGCAATCATTTTCATAATGGAGTTGATATTCCGAAAGCTGATGGATCAGCCGTGTATCCTGTTTTGGACGGCACGATCACAGCCATTGGGTATCCGGCAACCGAAGGTACAAGCGCATATATCCGCGTTGAAGGAACTGTCAACGGAATATTTAAAAGCACAGCGTATGTTCATATTGAACCGAATCCGGCGTTATCACCGGGGCAGAGCGTGACCAAAGGGGTCACCATCCTCGGAAATATCTTAAGCGGTATGGGACACGTGCATTTCATTGACGGACGATACAATTCCGAGAACAATGCGCTAAGGAAAGCGGGTGGATTATCCCCGTTTGTCGACACCTATTCTCCAAAAGTGCTGACAGTGAAATTCTATCAGGACAATTCCAATGTTGAATTCACCACAAAGAAGGTCTCTGGATTGATCGATATCGTTTCACAAATGGTTGAACGAAACAGCGCCGATGCACCGAACAGCAGCTCGACAACGAACAACGGAGTGTATCAAACAGGATACAAGATCACTTCAGCGGATAAGTCCACCGTTGTCTTTACTCCGCCGGCGAACGGGGTCCGTTTTAAGTTCGACTGGAAACCGAACGACGCGAATGCAAATGTCGCATTTACGACCTCGTCGGACGTTTCAAATCATATTTATTATTTAACGAACGGCAGCGGGAATATCGGAACAACAAAACTGCAAAGTGTTACGAATAATTACTTCAACACCACGCTGCTTCCTCCGGGAAACTATCAGGCGATGGTCTTTGCGATCGATACGCGAGGAAACGCCGACACGGTGTACACTCCTTTTGAGATCTCAACGCAGGATATCGTCGCACCTGCAAATCCGGTGATGAGAACCGTACTGAACGATTCAACGAACAGGATTACCATCTCTTGGTATCCCAACACCGAGCCCGATCTGAAAGGATATCGTCTCTATTCTTCGACCAACGGAACATCGTGGATGCTGCAAAAGAACGAAGCACTGTTGGGCCGCACTGTGACAAAATTTTCGTTCAGCGGAATCACATCAACATCAACGGTCTATTTTCGTTTGACCGCCGTCGATTCGGCCGCGATCACCAATGAAAGCGGACCGAGTGATATGTACGGACTGCGTGCGAATCTTCCCGGACAAAAAGTCCTCATCATCGACGCGTTTGACAGGATCACCGGAAGCTACAATAAACGATATCATCCCTTTGCTATGACGGCCGGACAGTCGCTGAACGCGCGCTTTGAGACTGCGC
>CAJBTU010000251.1 GCA_903958625.1 uncultured Ignavibacteriota bacterium
GACGAACACGATGTGGATAATAATCCATTTGCTCAGTTCGATAAATGGTTCAAAGAAGCGGTTAAGTCTGAAATTCCAGAAGTGAATGCCATGACCATAGCTACCGCAAATAAACAGGGGCGCCCGTCTGCAAGAATGGTATTGTTGAAACAGTTTGACGAAAATGGTTTTGTATTCTTTTCAAATTATGAGAGTGCAAAAGCAAAAGATCTTGATGTTAATCCGCAAGCAGCATTGCTGCTCTTTTGGGAACCGCTCGAACGTCAGGTTCGTATAACTGGCACAGTCGAAAAAATTTCTGCAACTCAGTCATTTGAATATTTCCGTACAAGACCGATCGATTCGCAATTAGGAGCATGGGCATCGCAGCAAAGCAGCGAGATATCTGCACGATCGTTGCTGGAAAAAGCGTTTGTCGAGATGCTTGAAAAATTTAAGAATGGACAGATTCCGCTCCCTCCGCAGTGGGGTGGATACAGAGTAATTCCCGATGAATTTGAATTTTGGCAGGGACGGACAAATCGACTGCACGACAGGATTTCATACAAAAAACAACCGGGGAATTCCTGGAAAATAGTCCGGTTATCACCATAAGACGTACGGAGTCAGAATGGCATTACAACAGATGAAAAAGATCTTCAGGAAAGATGAGATCATCACTAAAGAAGGCGATCTTTCATTTGAATGGTACATATTAATTAGCGGATGTGTGGGAGTGTATAAAGGAGATATCAAGATGAATGAATTCTCCGAACGCGGCGTGATCTTTGGAGAGTTAAGCGGACTTCTTGCTCGTCCGCGAACGGCAACAATGATAGCGTTGGAAGATACCGAAGTCATGGTCGTTGAAAGTAGTGTCGATGAAGTGATCCGTAATCAACCGGAAATTGCAAACAAAATCCTAATCAGTCTGGCAGAACGACTGGCAAAAACAACAGATGAAATGTGGGCTGTAATCGGGGATAAAGAACAGAAAAAATAACGTTCATTGAAATAGCATTCATATTTTAGTAAATTAGGTATAGTGAAGTTTAACCTCGTTCATACAGATGCATCTGCTCGCGCAGGTACAGTGGAAACAGATCACGGCGTTATTGAAACGCCGATTTTTATGCCCGTTGGCACCCAGGGGACCGTGAAGGCAGTCGAGCAGCGTGAGTTAATTGAACTTGGTGCTCAGATCATTCTGGGTAACACATATCATTTGTATCTTCGTCCCGGTATGGACGTGATGCAAGCTATGGGCGGACTTCACAAGTTTATGAATTGGCAGAGACCGATTCTTACTGATAGCGGCGGATATCAGGTGTTCAGTATGTCGGAATTGCGGAAGATCACTCAGGACGGCGTTACATTCAAATCACATCTTGACGGATCAACCCATTTCTTTACGCCTCAAAAAGTAGTCGAGATCCAGCGAACCATCGGATCAGACATTATGATGGTTTTGGATGAATGTCCACCATTCCCATGCGAAGAGGAATATGCCAGAGAATCGAACAAACTGACTGTGAAGTGGGCAAAATTGTGTCAACTGGCTTTTAAAAATTCTTCGCCACTGTATGGCCATCAGCAATCGCTTTTTGCCATTGTTCAAGGAAGCATCTTTAAGCATATTCGGGCGGACAGCGCGAAAGCATTGGTCGATCTTGATTTTGACGGATATGCGATTGGAGGACTTGCC
>CAJBTU010000252.1 GCA_903958625.1 uncultured Ignavibacteriota bacterium
CGTATCGCCCAAGGCAATGAAGATCGGGAACGAATCGACCGCTACAACGAACTGCCGTAACCGGTTCGTGACCGAATCGATCCTGAGCACGTTGGGAGAGATATTTGTAATCGGGAATGATTTTTCGCTCTTCTGCTGTACCTGGACCTCCTGAAGGTCAAAAATATTTTTCGACGCAAAAAGAGGTGCCGGAGCATTGCCGGTAACTGGAATACGCAGCAAACGGTCAACCGAATTATTGTATACAACAACCGTATCGGCATACGCACCGATACTATCCGGACCAAAGGTGATCGTAACAATCGACGAGTCGTTGCGCGTTAGAGTCGGTGAAGAAATGACAGCAGCGAAGGCCGCACTGTTCACATGAACTGAGTCCAGCGTCAGCGGCGTGACCGAATTATTCCGCACAACAACGGTGAGCCCATATTTCTTTTGAATCTGTTTCGGGCCGAAATCTATGCGGCTTGTGCCGGCAATAAGCTTAGGCGGAGATGCCGTACGAAACGACCGTTCGGCGGAAAAATCGCCTCTGCCGCGGTCGTTGATCCCCGCTACTCTCCAATAATAGAGCGTATCATATTTCAATGCGTGCGTGATCGGCACATGCAGTGTAGTGTCGATATCAACCGTATCCGTATAAACTGCACCTGTGTACTCTTTATTGAACGCCACCTGAACAACATATTTTTGCGCATTGCGGACCTTTTTCCAGACAAGCACTGGTGTTGACGACTGATCGATCGCTTTGTTCACCGGAGTTTGTGGTACGGGAGATTCGACCATCGTAACAAATTCTTTCTGGGTCTTTGTTGATGTCAAGTAATTTTCCGTTCCGGCTTCGCCGTTATATTCAAATATCGTCACAACATTTTTCGTGTCGGGCAGAAGTCCGGTGAGGATGCAGGATATACCGTTCCCGGCGTATGCAACAGAACTGTTCGAGTCGAGCAATGAACCAATCATGAATGCCGGATCCGCCGCGTAGGTTGTGCCGTCTGCCGGCAGATGACCGGAAAGCGTGTCTTTGCTGATAATAATGATTCTGTTGTAACCGTTTCCTTCCGTGCACACAACAGCAGCCGTAGCGGATGAAATTGAAGAGACGACGATCGCCGATGCTTGTTTTGTCGGTTCGGACGCCATACACGATCCCGTCAACCGGGTGAAGATCGCAGTTGCACCTGCACTGGAATGGATGATGCTGTCCGAATATACCCGAACGATAGTTGGTGCAAACCGGACATAGATCGCGGTCGGAAGCACCGTGCCGTCGGCGTTGATTAACGTAATGGGATTCAACGACCGAAAATCCGTGCCGCTGGTCAGAGAGAGCTGAAAACCAGCCGGCGGCGTTATGACAATATTGTTCATCAGCGAAGTGCCTGAGACAGTATAGATCTGTTCGCCCGACGTTGTATTCCGTTCGATCATGCCGAACGGACTAAAGTTGCTTTGCACAACCATTACCGGCTGTCCGGTCATCTGGCTTGCCGAGACATATGTTGAAGTCAAATAATCGGCCGAAACACTGTCGCCGTTATACTCAAAGACAGCGCAATAATATTTTTTATTCGGAGTAAGATGCGTGATAGAGACTGTGTTCGACGAATCACTCTGGACAGCAAACATATTCGTTGTCAGCGATGCCCCTTCACCGTATTGAAATGACGAAGGATAATACATTCGGTCTTCCGGAAGTGTTCCCCCGATTGAATCCGTTCCAAGAAATACCAGATGCTTCGTTCCGTTCCCTTTTTTCCACGAGATCGTCATTGACGTTGGTTTGACGGAGGAGAAGAGGATCGATGATGACGCAATTGTCGGCTCCACTATGGAATATGCTGTAACAGACGCATATCGGGTTGTTGAGCCGGAACTGACATGGGAAATGGAGTCTCTCTTTTCACCCCCCGACAGCGGAGTACAACGGACATAGATCGATGTCGGCTCGACGGTTTGATTATTTGGCGATAATGCCAGCGATGAATTCGACCCTACAAACGGACCGGAAGCAGAGAGGGAAACCTGAAAACCGGCAGGAGGAATAATTGAGATGCCGTTCACAAGATTGGTTCCCGATACCGTATAATTTTGTATGGAAGAAATCTCGCCTGCGTGCACGTTGCCGAACGATCCCAACTCGCCGGAAATAACGATCGACGGTTCGGCGGTCGACTGACTGCTGTCTCCCACATTGTCCGTAAGATACTTTTCCGAACCGGGGCTGCCATTGTACGGGTAAATTGAAAAATAATATTTTGTGTTCGGCTGCAATCCGCTCACCGTTACGTATGTGCCGGTACCGTTATACACCACATAATTCTTCATTCCGATCTCTGAGCTTTGGCCAAAGATAGCATTTGCCGTATAAGTGGTATTGTCTTCCGGAAGAGCATCGACAGAACTTTTTTCTTTCACGACAACAATGCGATTGATGCCATTTCCTTTTTTCCACGACAATGTTAATGTCTTTGGGCCAATTGATGAGAATTCCAAAGCACTGTCACCCGCTGTCGGCTTGATAATACCCGCTCCGCTTACCGATAAACAAACATTCGACGTTCCGGCAGTTGAATGAATTATGCTGTCCAAGAAATTACCCTCGGCAGCAGGAGCGAAGCGGACAAATATATCAGTCGGAGCAATAGCCGTGTTTACCGGCGTCAATAAAATTGAATTTACCGGAGTAAAGACTTGACCGGTTCTCGATATTTGAAATCCGGATGGAGGCGTCACCAGCAAATTGCCGGCGATATTATCCGCTGAGACCTTGTACGACTGAACGGATGACAGTTCATTCACAACTACTTTACCAAAGTCGGTAATGACACCGCTGATAGTGATTCCGGCCGCAACACCAGTGCCGCCGACGGTGACTGTTTTGGTCACAGCCGAATCACTGGTATGCGTGAACATTTTACTCACAACTCCGCCGCTTTTTGGTGAAAAACGGACATACATTATTGTTGAGGCAACCGTTCCGTTCAACGGAGATAGAGTTATCGCTGTCGTGTCAAAATTTGTACCGGATGTTGTTGATATTTGAAATCCCGTTGGCGGAGTTATGGTAATGTTACTCAGCAAATTCGCACCACTCACCGCGTAGCTTTGCTCTAGTGAATTGGTCCCGATAATAACACTTCCAAAGTTCGTCAGCGTTGTTTTCGAAAGTGTAATCAACGGTGTGGTGGTGGTGGTATTCTCAACTGCCGTTGAAGGTGTAAGATAATTGATCGCTTCGCCGCTGCCATTGTATTCATACACCGCAACGTGATAGGTTGTATTGATCGATAGATTGCTTACCGAAACAGAGTTCCCCGTTCCATTATACACTACATAATTCCCGCTGCCGATCTGATTACCGCTTCCGAAAACAGTATTTGCACTATAAGCGGTGGCATCAACAGGATTCGAATCCACCGCATTCCCTGCTTTCATCACAACAACGCGGCTTGCTCCGTTCCCTTTGGTAAAACTGAGTGTTAAATTTTTGGGACCAACCGTTGTGAATGCCAGCGCCGAGGATTGAGTGCCTGGTTGTGTTGCCAATGTTGTTTTACTGCCAGTGCCCGGGTTTTCCAATAGATAATTTTCGTTGCCGGCGGTTCCTTTATACTCATAGACAGCCGCGTAATAGAGTGTGTTCGGCGAAAGGCCGCTCACTGTTACTGAATTGCTGATGCTATTATATACTGTAAAGTTACCGGAACTTACCTCTGTTCCGGATCCATACGTTGTTGATGCAGTGTATGTTGTACCATCAACAGGGTCACCATAGATAGGTGGAGTACTTTTTATGACTACGATCCTCTTTGTTCCGTCTCCGTTGTTCCACCCGATCGTCATTGAACTTGTCGTTACATTGCTGAATACAACATTGCCGGCCGCGATTGTCGGTTCCGTTGATAATGATACTCCGCTGCCGGTCAGCGGCGATGTTGCAAGATAATTCTCCGCGCCGTCCGCGGGACCGTTAAATTCATAAACCGCAAAATAATATGCCGTGCCGGTCTTCAAACCGGTCACTGTTACCGTGCTGCCGGTGCTGTTATACACAACATAATTTTCTGCGCCGATCTGAGCGCCGCTGCCAATAG
>CAJBTU010000253.1 GCA_903958625.1 uncultured Ignavibacteriota bacterium
GCCGATCTGATTACCGCTTCCGAAAACAGTATTTGCACTATAAGCGGTGGCATCAACAGGATTCGAATCCACCGCATTCCCTGCTTTCATCACAACAACTCGGCTTGCTCCGTTCCCTTTGGTAAAACTGAGTGTTAAACTTTTGGGACCAACCGTTGTGAATGCCAACGTCGTGGATTGAGTGCCAGGCTGTGATGCCAGGGTGGTTTTATTTCCCGTTCCCGGATTGACAACAAGATAATTCTCATTGCCGCTTGTCCCCTTATACTCATACACCGCTGCATAATAGACCGTGTTTGGCGAAAGTCCGTTTACCGTTACTGAATTGCTGCTGCTATTATAAACCGTATAATTTCCGGTTCCTACTTCTGTACCAGATCCAAATGTTGTAGCCGCTGTATAGGTAGTTCCGTCTACAGGATCCCCGTCGACCGGCGCTCCGCTTTTGATCAATACAACTCTCTTTGTCCCGTCACCATTAGTCCACCCGATCGTCATTGAACTTGTTGTCACATTACTGAACACCACATTGGTTGCGGCTGAAGTTGGTTCGCCAATTCCTGTTCCCGTAACATCTAAAGTTTGGTCAGAGCCATTTGTTGTGGTATGTGTTATCGATCTATTCGCACTGCCAGAACTCGTTGGTTTATATCGAACGTAAATTGTCGTACTGTTGACCGACCCTCCCGACTGTGAAACCGTCAGTGTTTGTCCATTGGTTTTATATCCTGCGCCGCTTGCCAGTGATACTTCATATTGATCCGGAGGATGAATGCCGATATCACTCGTTAGGTAGGATCCGGCCACCGTGTATGATTGCACTGCCGATGTTGCGCCGACCTGAACGCTGCCGAATGCAAGCGGACCTCCTGTTACCGTAATGAGCGGTGTTGCCGTTAACTGACTGCCGGTGAGCGGTGCCGATGTTAGATAGTTTGAAGTATTCGCGGATCCATTGTATGCGAAAACGGAAATGTGGTATGTTACTGCCGGAGTAAGATTCGTAACCGTTACATTAGTTCCGGACGTCGAATAGACAACATAATTCACAGAACTTAATGCTGTTCCGCTGCCATAAATTGCGTTTGCAGTATAGCTCTGTGCATCAATGGGGCTTCCGCTAACAGCAGAACCTTCTCTGATCAGAACCAAACTGTTTGCCGCACCGGCCCCTTTCGTCCACGAAATATTCATTTGCGTTGAAGTCACCGAAGAGAAACTTATTCCCGTCGGCTGATCAGTCGGTGGACTCGCAATTGTTGTTGCAAAAGAGGTGCCCGGCGCTGTGGTGTTATAGTTTTCAGAACCAGATGAACCGCTGAATTCATAGACAGAAAAATAATATTGAGCGGCAGGTGACAGGCCTGTTACAGTGATCGTGTCGTTGCTGCCGACATAAACAACATAATTGCCCGTTCCAATTTGATTGCCGGAGCCGAAAGAACTGTTCCCTGTATATGTTGCTGCATCCACAGGATCTGCGTTCACAGAAGATGCGAGTTTGGCAAGCACGATACGGCTTGTTCCGCTTCCGTTAGTCCAACTCAATTTCATTGAGTTATGAGTAATGGACGATACGCTAAGGTTGCTCGCCTGTGTCGGTTCACCAACCCCATTTCCGGAGACAGCTACGTTCTTTGATGTTGCAGGGGTGCTTGCATGCGTGATATTGCCCGAAACGGCACCACCGGATATTGGAGAAAACTTTACGTAGATCGGCGTGATTGAGACTGATCCTAAGACTTGTGTCAGTGTAATCGCCGATGCACTATAACCAGAACCGGATGTTTCCGAAAGGAGATATCCATCCGGCGGTGTAATAGTAATATTGTTAGTCAGATTCGTTCCGGAAACCGAATACGTTTTTTCAGTTGTCGAAGTCTGCCCAACGGCAACATCACCAAAACTCGTGAGCGAAACTGCCGAAACCGTAATCGTTGGAATTGCCGTTGCCTGGCTCCCCGTGGCAGGTGACGTTGTTAGATAATTGCTCGACTTCGCTGATCCGTTATAATCATAGAGCGCAGCATAATATGTAGTGGAAGAAGATAACCCAGTCACGGTCACCGACGTTCCGGAACCGTTATACACTACACGCTGACCTGAACTGATCGCTTCTCCCGATGAAAAAATTGAATTTGCACTATACGTCACCGTATCGGTTGGAACCGATGTTACTGCGCTTCCTGATCGCAGTACAACGATCCGGTTGCTTCCATCACCGTTCGACCAGTTGATTCTCATACCGGCTGGTCCAATATTATCAAACGTTACCGTACTAGCTTGACTCGTCGGCTCGCTTGCAAGGGTTGTTTTACTTGCCGTCATCGCCGATGTGGTAAGATAGTTCTCTCCTCCTCCCGAACCGTTATACTCAAATACCTTGAAGTAATAGACAGTACTCGCACTCAACCCCGTCACTGTTACGCTTGTGCCTGTTGAATTATAGACGACATACTCTCCGGCATTCAGCGTTGATTGCCCATTGTTGAACTGTGTATTTGCCGTGTAAGTCGACGCATCACTCGGACTTCCGGTTATCGCGCTCACCGAACGAACCACCACAATCCTATTTTCACCGCCGCCATTTGTCCATGTTAATGTTACCGCACTCGGCGTTGAGGTCGAAGAGACAAATGTGGTTGCCGTTGCCGGTTCACCAATACTCACTCCGGTGACAGCAACATTTTTCGAGGAAGCATTTATACTTGATTGTATGATATTTCCGCTGACCGTTCCGCTGGCCGCAACAGAAGGAGCGAAACGCAGGTAGATCGTTGTATTGTTTACCGTACCGCTAGCCGGTGTCAAGGTTATAGGACTTGTCGCAATAAAGCTGCCGCCGGTGCCGGTGGATATTTCATATCCCGCAGGCGGAACGATGGAAATATTGTCCGTTAAATTCGATCCCGACACAGAATATGATTTTTCGCCAGATGTTTGACCGCCGGCAATTTCACCAAAGCTTGCAAGCGAAGCAGAAGAAACCGTGATCGTCGGCGTTGCCGTTAATTGATTTGCCGCTGTCGGTGAGGTTGTGAGATAATTGCTCGACTTCGCCGATCCGTTGAAATCATAAAATGCTGCATAATATGCGATTGAAGGAGATAATCCCGTAACGGTTACCGACGTTCCGGAACCGTTATACACTACATACTGACCTGCGCTGATCAATGCCGCTACAGTTCCAAACGCCGCATTCGCGGTGTAGGCCACCGTGTCGGTTGGAACTGCCGTTACAGC
>CAJBTU010000254.1 GCA_903958625.1 uncultured Ignavibacteriota bacterium
CACCGTTGATCAGCACATCATCATGTGTTGCAATACCGACGTAACTCCCCTCCTCAAAAAGGATCCTGAGAAGTTTGAGATAATTATCCTGAATTCCTAATCGGTCTTTAATGGCCGCGTCGGCAGGCTCTACGTAAATCCCTTTACAGAGGCGAACATTTGCTTTTTCCGCAGCTAGTCCACGAATATCTTTTTCACTTCGGTAAAGATACGCCTGAATAGCGATACCAACTTTCTCGTAACGGGATCTCATAGTACGATAGATCCCGATCGTGTCATCCGTGCATGTTCTATCTTCCATGTCTATGCGGACAAAGTTGCCGAATTTCTTTGCCGTTTCGATGATCGTATTGGTATTGTCCACGCAGAATTGCTTATCCATTTTCAGGCCAAGCGAGGTAAGCTTAATGGATAAATTCGAATCGAGTGAGTGTTCTGCAACGGCGTTCAACACGGCCGTACTGCCATTCCGGCTTTCTACGGCCTGGTCTTTCGTGATGATGTCTTCCCCCAGCACGTCAATGGTTGTCATTGTTCTCTGTACATTGAGATTCCTGACGGTCGATACAGCATCGGTCAACGTGGCGCCGGCAATATATTTTCCGGCGAATTTTGCAACGATCGGTTTAGGAACATACGGCAGCGTTCCAACGATGAGATTATTGAGAACATTCATAGTTCAACTATTGGACCGGCAGAATATGTTTTACTCTGCCGATCTGTGGGTAAATACATTATAACGGGAAGACAAAGCTAACCTTCGGCGTAATGCGTTTTTGCGGTTTGTAACCGGTCACATTTCCATCCTTATCTTTTTCCGGTGCAAAGGTCCACGTATACAGCGTTGAAACGATCATGAACGGATACGGTTTATAACCGACTTCTGCATATAATAATGAACGTTCGTCCAGTGTAAACACATCCTTATTGTCTTGGATATATTTTTTGTCGTAACCAGCGTTTAAACTGATGAGTGGAATCTTGCTGCCGGTATTTGCCCCGATGTGCAGTATTCCGCTATTCGGATGAAGATCGAGTTTTTGATATGAACCTTCCGCCTGAATTGTTCCGAGCACATCCACCAGCAGACTGCCGAAATATCCCGGTCCGGGAGAAATCGTCTGCTCGAGGGTCTTTGCTTTACTATGGAAACTACCGGACGACATCTGATATCGTTCCAACTCATAGAATGCATCAAAATATGCGGGCATGAATTTGTCGGTTTGTCCGAAACGGCGCTCAAATTTTGTGAAGACTTTCAACATTCCAAGTGCCGAAAAATTAATATCGATACCGGTAGCGAATCCGCTGCCGTAGTTGAAGATCTTTGCATAATCCAAATACAGGGATGCATCGGCGACGGGAAGCTTAAACAGCGGCAGACCAAGATCAACACCAATAATGGAAAGTGCACCGGCATTATAGGTGGTCGTATCAAATGTTGTTCCGTTTGCCTTAACAACAACCCCGGTATCCCGCGAATCATTCCGCACGTCGCTGGCAAACGTAGCGCCAACGACCAAACCGCCGATGACCGGAATAGACGCCGCCGGTGTGAACTGCAGCGGCCGCGTATAACCGCGCATACCAAGAACGCTTGCGCCGGCAAAATCACCATAGACCGTCTCTAATCCCCACTTACCAAAATCAAGATCGAACTCTGCTCCGACTTTTCTGCTGTCGAAACTTGGACTGTTCTTATAGTTATAGAGAATAAATCCATGGCCAAGTTTCGAATAATCCAGTGCGCCAACCCGTACATAGATCTCATCCCCCTTGCTGCCGTACCGAATGTACCGGATGATGCGAATGTAGTCGTACGTTTCATCGAAATCCTGTTTGCGGATCTTCTGATCCTTGCTGCTGATATGCAGATTCAGATCCAAACCGACGCCCCATTTTCCAAAAGCGATCTCCGGTGCAAGCGAAACAAGATAATATGCTTCGCCGTCGATCCACGTCATACCGACACCGCCTTTTACGGCACCTTCCGTGCCGCTTTCTTTTGCTGCGACTGCTGCTTTTTTTTGCGCAAAGGAAGAACCAACAATTGCTAATGATAGAACCAATAGAATATATTTTTTCATGTTTTTTCTCTGATTGATTATAGACTGAATAACATCCTTACAATAAAAACTGCTCCCAACATACCAAAAAAATCCGCGATCAAACCGGCGGGAAGCGCGTGCCGTGTATTCTTTATTCCGACCGATCCAAAATATACAGCGAGGATATAGAATGTTGTTTCGCTGCTTCCAAACATCGTCGAGGCAAGAACACCGATGAATGAATCCGGACCGTTCGTTTTCATTAACTCCGTCATTAATCCCATCGATCCGCTGCCGGAAAGAGGACGAAGCAATGCAAGGGGAAGAACGTCGGCCGGCATACCGATGAGATTGGTCAACGGTGAAAGAATTGCAACAACCACATCCATTGCACCGCTGGCGCGGAAGACACCTATGGCAAATAACATCGCTACCAGATACGGAATGATCTTTACGGCAGTATTGAATCCATCCTTCGCCCCTTCAACGAACACTTCATAGACCTTCACTTTTTTGATCAATCCCCATCCGAGAAAGATCAGGATGAACATGGGGATGGCAACAGCAGAGATCAGATTGACAACAGATTTGAATATCTCAGCCATTCTTCTCCTCCGTTTCTGCCACTTCCATCTCTCTCTTATATTTCGGCAATCGCTGCAGCAATTTCACTGCGACCAGACCGCCGACCGTCGCACAGCCGGCACCAAAGATCGACGTACCGATGATCATCCCGGGATCGGCAGAACCGAGTCCGGCACGAATGGCTATCGCGGTTGCCGGAATAAGGGTAAGTCCGGCAGTGTTTACCACAAGGAACGTACACATTGCATTCGTTGCTGTTCCGGCTTTTGGATTCAGTTTGTTCAATTCTTCCATCGCCTTCAAACCCATCGGCGTAGCCGCATTGTTGAGCCCGAACATATTCGCGGCAATATTCATGATCATCGCTGCAACCGCAGGATGGTTGGACGGCACATCGGGAAACAACTGCCGGGTAATCGGTGTCATCAATTTCGTCAGTTGTTCCAGCAAACCAGCCGCTTCACCGACCTTCATGATGCCAAGCCAGAGAGCCATGACACCGATAAGACCAAGAGAGATCGTCACTGCCGTATCGGCAAAATCGAGCGCTGCTTTCGTTACCGCTTTAATCTTCACATATCTCACTTTTTCGAGCGTGAATGTTATCTCCTGATTACCGGTATTAACGGAGTTGACAACCGCTTCCAACTTTTCTTTCCCGCCTGCTGCTTTTGCCATGTCCTTCCAAAATACCGGAGTAGCGTCGGAGATCTTCATCTCTATGCGTTGCTTCCCGGACGAAAGTGTCGTTAGTACTGCGGGTTGACGTATTTCGGTTTGAGCAGAAGATATATTATAGAACTGGTTGAATGACGCAGCCGGAATGACAATTTCCCCTTCGTATGAAGGGTTTACTGCTGCAAGTTTTCGTTGAGTTTCAAAGTGTGAAGTGAGTGGAACACCGTTTCGGTATGTATTCGTTACTTCATCGTTGATATCCCTTCCAACCGCGGTAAAGATACCGATGAGGAGAAGAGAAATCCAGACATAATTGAGCATTGGCAAACCGCATTGTTAGTGAAACAATTCTATTACTGACACAATATAGCCGATGAAAAAAAATGAAGCAAGGGAATGTTACGAAAAAGATTCACCGATAAAACAAAAAGACCTCGCAGTACAATTTCTGTCTGCAAGGTCGTTTCGATTACTGATATACTCCGGCATCATTAATCCTTTTGGGCCGGAAGAGTGAACGTAAAGGTGGTTCCCTTGTTCAATTCGCTCGTCACCGATATGGTCCCGCCGTGCGCTTGAACGATCAGCTTACAAATTGCAAGGCCAAGCCCAGTCCCTTTTTCCTTTGTCCTGTTTGAAGAGGAAACTTGACGGTACTGTTCAAACAATAACGATATTTCTTCCGCTTTGATACCAACTCCGGAATCGCTTACGGAGACCCTGATGAAACTTTGTTGTGCCAGCGAGACTTCCTGCTCGACTTTGATGGTCACTCTGCCGTTATCGGGAGTGAACTTCATTGCATTGGAAAGCAGGTTTGTCATCAATTGAACAACCTTCCCGGAATCCGCATCGACTCGCGGAAGTTCAGGATTGATATCCGTGTGAAGTTCAATGTTCTTCTGTTTATACTGAAGCAAAAACGGCTGGAGCGATTCTTCGATCATTTCGTGGATGGTGATCGTCTGTTTATTCAACAGCATCTGTCCGGCCTGATATTTGGAGAGATCGAGA
>CAJBTU010000255.1 GCA_903958625.1 uncultured Ignavibacteriota bacterium
CCAGTTCAATCCGAATGCGGAACCGTAGTCATCGCGCGCAAGGTAATCATATTTGCTCATCGCCGAAGATTCCTTCGTCGTTCCGATCTTATCTATTTGATCGATATAATAGAAGCCGACAAAACTCAACCGGTTATTGACATCAATATCATACGTGATCTTTCCTACAGCATCATAGTAACGCGGTGCGGCAGGTTTGCCCATGAGTGAAGTGAGAACATCTAAAAAACCACGCCGTACCGAAAAGATCATCGAACTGTTCTCAATAAGCGGTCCGTCCACCATCACTCCGAATCCGGCAATGTTCAGGTTTACATCGGAATTATACAATTCCTTGTTCCCGTCCTGCAGCGTCATATCGAACACGGAGGACATCTTGTCGCCGTACTTTGCGGGAAATCCTCCAGTAAGAAAATCGACCTTCTCAAGCAGCGCAGGATTCACTATGCTGATGATCCCCATCGATTCACCGGTTCGGGCAAAATGGATCGGATTGTAGATCTCGATATTATCCAGCAGCGTAAGATTTTCGTCGGGATTTCCTCCGCGGACGATGAGCTGTGCGCTTTTGCCGCCGGCAGTAGCTACGCCGGGCATCGACTGCATCACGCGGAAGATATCCTCTGCCGATCCGGGCGAGCGGCGTATCTCTTCAGGGGACAATGTTCTCATGCTCACAACATTCTCCGCTGGACGCGCAAAGTAATCGCTTTGAACATCCACCGCACTCATTTCAATGTCCGTTGTTTTCAACTCGAACGAGATCTTTTTGTTCCGCTGCGGACTGACCACAACATCGGAATTGACCGAGCTTTCATACCCGATCAGCGTCGCTTTTAATTGATATTTTCCCGGCTGAACGTTCTTGATCACATAATATCCCTGTTCATTGCATGTCGTGCCGAGCGATGTTCCGGCAATAACGATATTTGCACCCGGAAGAGGCTGTTTTGTTACTGCATCGCGGACTTCACCGGAGACAGAACCATTATTGACCTCTGAAAAAGAGAATTGAAATGATAGAAAAATGAAGGCGATAAGATTGAAGTATTTCATTGAATTACGTCCTGTCTGTTCAAATGGTTGAAGAATTGATGTTGGTAAGATGCAGAAAAATAGAAGAAGATGCGGTTTTTCGGGGTTTATTTTTTATAAAATTCGTTATATTCGAACACCATAAGCGCATCGTTGTTCTTCCCGAATGCTGCATAACTCACATATGTCATAGATTATACCGGTCAATCAAATAATGGCTTTTTCAAAAATAGATCCAAAGTAGTTTTTATCCGTCATGCGCACACTGATCACCTCATCATACAGATCTGCCGCCGAAACCATTGCTCATAACAATGTTGCCGCGTTCCCAACGGAAACCGTATATGGTCTCGGCGCCAATGCATTTGTCTCCGATGCGGTAAAGAAGATCTTCATTGCGAAAGGGAGACCTTCGGACAATCCATTGATCGTGCATATCGGATCGGTGGATCAAATATCATCAGTGATTTCCTCAATGCCTCACTATGCTGAAAAATTTATTCAGGAATTTTTTCCCGGGCCGCTGACACTTGTGCTGCCGAAGAATAAAAAGATATCATCTCTCGCTACCGCCGGTTTGTCAACCGTCGGTGTAAGAATCCCAAAACATACGCTTGCGCAAAAATTCTTAAAAGAATGCGGAGTTCCGGTAGCCGCTCCTTCAGCAAATCTTTCCGGTTCTCCCAGCCCGACAACATGGCAGGCGGTAAGAAATGATATGAACGGAAGAATTCCATGCATCCTGAAAGGGAATCCGTCTCGCGTCGGCGTTGAATCGACCGTTGTCGATTGCACAGGAACCAGACCGGTCATTCTCCGGGCCGGCGGCGTTACGCTGGAGCAATTGCGCGGAATAATTTCCTCCACGCGCCTGCAAAAACATCAGGCTGCCGTTCCGAAAAGTCCGGGATTGAAATACCGGCATTATTCGCCTCTTGCCTACGTGTTCATCGTCAGCGGTGCGAACGAAACTGTTCCGATGAAAAGTTCTGCGTATATTGGAATGCAGTTGGTGCAGCGAAATACATTCGGACTGAAAAAGATCTGCCGCAATCAGGCGGAATATGCCCGGTCATTATTCCATTTCTTCCGCGAATGTGACGCAAAAAAAATTCAGACAATTTACTGCGAACAGGTAAGTGAAGACGGAATTGGTCTTGCCTTGATGGACAGAATACGTAAAGCAGCGGTGCAATAATATGGTATTGATCCAGGAAAATATTTCACTCAAAGAATTCACGTCGCTGCATCTCGGCGGACCGGCGAAGTATTTCTGTTCCTGTACATCCGTTGAAGAATTGAAGGAAGCACTTCGTACGGCCCGGTCAAAGAATCTTCCGGTGCACATTCTTGGCGGCGGCAGCAATACCATCTTTTCGGATAATGGATTCAACGGTCTTGTTGTGAAGATCGATCTTAAAGGAATATCGTTTCACGATACAGGAAAGGATGTTCTTGCGCGTGTTCAGGCCGGAGAGGAGTGGGATCCATTTGTTCGACTGACCGTGGAGAATGGTTTTGCGGGAATCGAATGTCTTTCCGGAATTCCGGGAATGGTTGGTGCAACGCCGATACAGAATGTCGGCGCGTATGGACAGGAAGTGAAGGACGTCATCGAATCGGTGACCGTGCTGGAACGCGAAACACTGAAAGAAACCGAATTGAAAAATGAGGAATGCGGTTTTTCGTATAGAACAAGCCGCTTTAAGGCGCATGAATCAGGAAAATATATAGTCTTAGAAGTGAAGTTTCGCCTGAAGAAGAACGGCCGGCCGGCATTTCATTATCCCGAAGTAAAAAAGATCGTTGAAGCGTCGGTGAATCTTTCGTCGCTTGCTAACGGAAGGGAATCGCTTGAAGCGGTGCGCAATGTTGTTCTGTCGCTCCGGAAAAAGAAGTCGATGGTGATCGATCCGAATGATCCGAATACGCGCTCTGTCGGCTCATTCTTCTTGAATCCGGTCGTTGATGACGCCATGCTTACGCTGATCGTTGATCTATGGAAAAAGAGCGGCGGCGATACGCCAGTGCCTACATTTCCGTTTGAGAATAAAACGAAAGTGCCAGCCGCGTGGCTGATTGAAAAGTCCGGGTTCAAAAAAGGATATACGGTAAACGGTGTCGGGATTTCCGGAAATCACACTCTGGCGTTGGTGAATCACAATGGAACAACAAAAGCATTATTGGATTTAGCCGAAGAGATACGCAACGGTGTTGAGAAGATGTTTCATGTGCGGTTGGAACTGGAAGCGAACGTAATTTTGTAATCAATTATTATTCAATCGGGGAAACTATGAAGAACATGTTGCTGATGGTGATCGTATTAATGAGCGCAGCGTATGCGGGAGATAAAAAACCGTGCTGCGCTCCGACAGCAACGGAAGAATTTGCGGCGTTCGGAAAGGATATGGCATTTGTTGCGCTTCACGAAGCGCCGGTACCGTTTGTGTTTGAGACCGTTGCCGGCGAAATGAAGACCATAAAAATTTCCGACGGAACCGATGCAAATATTTTTGAAGTGAGGTCATCAAAAAAGTCCAACAACTATCTTTTCGTTTTCCATGAATGGTGGGGACTGAACGATTATATTAAACAGGAAGCGGAACAATGGCGGCGCGACCTGAACAATGTCAACATCATCGCATTGGATCTGTACGACGGGAAGCTTGCATCGGTACCTGATTCAGCGAAGAAATATGTCGGCGAGGTGAAGGAAGAACGGGCGCGTGCGATCATTAAAGCGGTGATCGATTATGCCGGAGAAAATGCGAAGATTGCAACATTGGGATGGTGTTTCGGCGGTGGATGGTCCATGCAGACCACATTGATGCTGGGTAAACAGGCTGCAGGCTGCGTAATCTACTACGGTATGCCCGAAAAGGAAGTGTCAAAATTGGCAACACTGAACTGCGATGTTCTTGGTATTTTCGGCACAAAGGATGGTTTCATCAATCCGAAGGTTGTTGCAGAATTTGAAAAGAACATGAAAACAGCAAAGAAAACATTAACGGTGAAAAATTTTGATGCCGTGCACGCGTTTGCCAACCCCAGTAATCCCAATCACGATAAGGAAAAAACTGCGGAAGCAAATGCTGCCGCACTGGCATTCCTGAAATCGAAGTTCAAGCCATAGAATCCGCAAATGAAAAATTCAATTATTGGCATTCTGCTTTTGTTCGGTATCGCCAGGTCTCAAACACCGTATGATTCGCTCTATCTGAAAAGTGCGGTATATAAAAATCTTATCGCAATGTTCGCGCTATCGAAAACAGAATCTGCCGATATTGTCTTTCTTGGTAATTCCATTACGTTCGGCGGAAATTGGGGCGAATTGCTCGGCCGTGAACGGGTGATCAACCGCGGTATCGGAGGGGATAACACCGTCGGAATGCTTCACAGGATGCAATACGTCTATCAGCTGAAACCGAAATTATGTTTTATTATGGCCGGCATCAACGACATTTATTCCGATGCGCCGGCGGAAACGGTCTTCCGTAATTATGCTAAGATCATCGATACGCTTCGTGCGCATTCGATCGTTCCCGTTATCCAATCCACTCTTCATGTTAATCCCAAATGGAAAAGGACGGAAGAAAAGAATCCGGTGGTGGCAACATTGAACGTGATGCTGCGGGAATTCGCGTCAAAGAACGGTATCGAGTTTGTTGATGTCAATGCGGTTCTTTCGGTGAACGGAGTTCTGCGCGATGAGTTCACCGTTGACGGCGTTCACCTGAATGCACCGGCATACGGACTCTGGCGCGAACTTCTGTTGCCCGTTCTGAAAAAACATGGTTTGTAATCCCTGCAAGATTCCTTATATTCTGTCATCATTTTAAATTCTTACTCAAGGAGAAGTTGTAATGAAGCAATCGTTTGTATGTATCATCGCGATATTGATTTTCTCATTCACCGCCGTTGCGCAGCAGCCGAAGACCAGTCAGGCTAAACCGAAAGCAAAAGCGAATATACCGGCCCTCAAGACCAACGAAGACAAGATGAGCTATTTGAGCGGATACGATCTTGGATTGAAAGTCGCCAGCAACGTGAAAGCGAATAGTTTTCCGTTTCGCAGCGCAATGTTCGTATTAGGATTGCAGGAAGCGCTGGAAGGGAAAGAGAACCAGATGTCCCCAGAAGAGATCCAGCAGGTGGTGGAGATATTCCAAAAGATGAATCCGCAGGCAAAAGACCAGGAAAAACTGGCAGCGATGTCTGCAAAGTATAAAAAAGAGGGGGAAGAATTTTTAGCGGCGAACGGAAAGAAAGACAGCGTGAAGACCACGGCTAGCGGTCTGCAGTATAAGATCC
This sequence comes from uncultured Ignavibacteriota bacterium, assembly GCA_903958625.1. Classification (GTDB taxonomy): domain Bacteria; phylum Bacteroidota; class Ignavibacteria; order UBA10030; family UBA8401; genus UBA8401. The sequence continues at coordinate 5,347 of CAJBTU010000255.1, forward strand.
TTCGTGAAGGAACGGGAACATTACCGGCAGATACCAGCACGGTGACTGTGCATTACCGCGGACGTCTGATTAACGGCGTTGTTTTTGATGAATCGTATGGACGCGGCGAACCGACCACATTCAGATTGAACCAGGTGATCAAAGGATGGACAGAAGGACTGCAATTAATGAAAGTAGGAGCAAAGTTCGAGTTCTATATCCCGAACAATCTGGCATACGGCGAACAGCCAGCCGGTCAGCTCATTCCTCCCGGATCCATGCTGATCTTCGAAGTGGAATTGCTCGCAGTGAAATAATTTGTTGTTATGTTCTTTGGTGACAGAAAACCTCCGGATGTCGGAGGTTTTTTATTGTACGACAATTTCATCCGCAAACAGCCACGCTTTTTCGCCGCTTCCTTTATGCCATACCGGACACATACCGATATTCTTCGCGCGGATCCGCACAAAGCGGAGCGGCCGGCGAACATCCTGATCGACGGAGCGAATCACAGCGCCGGTTTGCTCCGGCGGCACTCCGGTTGTTCCTGAAAATACATTCTTGTACGTTATTCCATCTGTCGAGACTTCGTAATCGATCTTCACCGGGAAAAAAATCCACGCGTTGTTATCCTGAAGGAATCGCATGCTGATCCGTTCAACGTTTTTTACGGATCCCAGATCGATAACGGCATCAAGATCGGATTGTTCATACCCCTGCCAATGCCCTACGCGGAAATCCTCAACGCCGCAAATCCCGTCGATCAATGCATCATTTCCCCCTGCCGTGTACTGCGGACTGAACTCCGTTCCTAAACGGATCGTTCCAACTCCCTTTGTTTTAATGAATATCGCTTCTGTTACCGCGCTGTGGATATTGTTGCGGACCGCAATGGCTCGCACGGTGGTACTGTCTTTGATAATGATCGGCTGCTGATAGCGTACCGATGCGGTTGATGGTGTTGAGCCATCGGTGGTATAAAACAGTGCTGTATTCTTTTCGGTTGAATGGATCGCAACGCTTGTTGAATCTTTGAACGACAATCCCGTCGAGACAAAGTAAGGAACGGCAGTGAACGGGATAGCATTGACCGCCATCTTTTTCTTTTCATCAAATCGTTTTGAAGGTGTGGCTCCAAGAGAAAGACGGATTGTTGCTCCGTTCAGAATATCGTTATGTGAAAAGAACAGCTCCTTCATCTCATTTCCGTTTTTGGTCGCGGATTGAATATAGAGATTGCTTGGCGCGTTTCGCTCAGCGGAAATGACGAATCGTTTCTTGTTCTCCAGAGTGATCGTCACCGAATCAAAAATAGGCGAACTCAAAACATATTCGGGATTTCCCGGAGCAACCTGATAGAATCCCATGGCGCTCATCACATACCATGCGGACATCTGACCGCAATCTTCGTTTCCAGAAAGTCCGTCCGGCCTGTCGGAATACATTTCATTTAAGATCTGACGGGTGCGCTCTTGGGTCTTTGATGGCGCACCGGCGTAGGTGAACAGGTACGCCATGTGATGGCTCGGTTCGTTTCCGTGTGCGTATTGTCCGATCAGTCCGGTAATATCGGACTGCTGCCTTCCTTCGAGTCTGCTTTCGGTAGTGAAAAGTTCATCAAGTTTTTTAATGAATGAAGTTTGGCCGCCGTACAATTCCATCATCCCGTTGATGTCATGTGGGATAAAGAAACTGTACTGCCAGGAATTTGCCTCCGTGAAATCAAGCGAAACCGAAGCAGGGGAGAAAGGCTCGTTCCACATTCCATTCTTTTTTCCCCGCATGAATCCGGAGACAGGATCAAACACATTCCGGAATTGCTGGGAACGGCCGTAATATTTATTTGCCAGATTATTTTCTCCCATAACCTCCGCTGTTCGGGCGATGCACCAGTCGTCGTATGAATACTCCAGCGTCTTTGAAACAGATTCGGATTCTTTTTCACCAGGCACGTAACCGTTCTTCCGGTAGTATTTCAAACCGAAATGATCTTTTTCGGCGCTCGTGATCATTGCGCGTAATGCTTTCGTTCTGTCGAAGCCCGAAATATTTTTAGCGACCGCATCAGCGATCACGGATACGGAATGATATCCGATCATGCAATATGTTTCGTTGGAAGAGAGTTCCCACACCGGCAGCAATCCGCCTTCGTCGTACTGCGCCAGAAATGTGTTGATAAAATCTTGTGTCCGTACCGGATCGATGATCGACAGCAGGGGATGCAGCGCGCGGAATGTATCCCACAGTGAAAAGACAGTATAATGAGTACCGTTTTTGGCCGTATGAATAACGCCGTCCAACCCTCGGTAAGTTCCGTCAACGTCGGAATAGGTGTTCGGTGCGATCATGCAGTGATATAAGGCGGAATAAAATGTTCTTTGCTGCTGTTTGGTTCCTCCGCGGATGTCGATCTTGCTCAGTTCCTTGTTCCACTGTTTTTGTGTTCTTTCACGGATCGTTTCAAAATTCCATTCCGGTGCTTCGGTCCGGAGATTATTTCGTGCACCCTCAATGCTTACCGATGACAACGCAATCTTAACAATTAATTCGCGCTTCTTTTTTGTATCGAACATGACCGCAGCTTTAATATTCACTCCTTGCGCCGAATTATTCTTCCACAAGATTGAATCATTACTGGTGATCGAAATATTTTTGATCGGCAGCGAGAATTGCGCCGCAAAATAGAGCTGCTGATCCTGCGCCCAGCCTTTGGATCGTCTGTAACCGGTGATCTCCGTTGTTCCGTTGCGGTTCATCCGCGAATCAATGACCACGTCCGGACCGATTCCGTGCTTCAGATCGATGATGACAAAAGATGTATCACCCTTCAGGAAACGGTACCGGTGAATGCCTACGCGTGTTGTGGCCGTCAGGTCAACACCGATGGAATCGTCATTCAGCAACACGTGATAAAATCCGGGAGAAGCAGATTCGTTGACATGGGAGAATGAGGATCGGTAACGGGAAGGATCAAGTCCCGGCTGTTTCGACATCGGCATGAACAGGATGTCGCCGTAATCAGCGCATCCCGTTCCGCTTAAATGCGTGTGCGTGAATCCCAGTATCGTTGTATCGGAATAGTGGTAGCCGCAGATCGGAAGAGCGTCGTGTAGGGAAAGAGTGTGTCAGTACGTGGGGG